>CAYZUW010000464.1:0-2957 GCA_964481325.1 uncultured Saprospiraceae bacterium | reverse complement strand
ATTGATTAATTAACAAAAACCCTAAACGCTATTCAGGTAAGGTCAATTTATAATTTATCATTCATAATTTATCATTTGTGCGCAGCACTATATCCTCCCTCCTTCATCTTCAGCGCCAGTCTTTCTTTTTCTAGATTTTACTTTTTGATTACCAAAGTTATGGGTGTAGCTTATGCGTAGACGACGAGAATCCCAGCCGCCGAAACCAGTGTTGATCAAACCACCCGAGGTGACATTCGCTTTCCATACACTAGTGAAAAATATGTCGCTATAGTTAATGTTTAAACTTCCTTGATCTTTGAATAGCTTTTTCTTCAGGCCAAGATTTAAGGCACCCATAGGACCCGTTTCGAAGTTCCCACCCCAGACACCTCCCGCGCTAAACCAACCTGAGACTTCAAAGGAAAATGCCTTTGGCAATTGGAAAGTTTGTTGTGAATAGATATTCAAAGCAGGTCGTACAATGTCCACTACATTGTCGTTGCCAAAGACGCCTTGATTGCTTACAACGGATGCAGTCACACTTGTGAAAGAACTCCACCACTTGGTAAAACTATAAGGAGCGCTGACATTCAAGCTTATATTGTCTTGTGAACCTAGATTTTCCCAAAAGAAACGCTCGCCAGTAGGGATGCCAGGTTCATCTCCTTCTACTTCAATCGCCTCAGAAAATCGCGTCATCAAGTCCACGGTTCTACTATATTTCAAAACAGTGTTGATGGAATAGTTGTAGGTATGTGTCAGTTGGATACTGTTGGTATACTGTGGTCTCAAAAATGGATTGCCAGAACTGGTAGTCTTTTCATTTATGAATGTCACAAAGGGATTTAGATTTTGATAATTAGGTCTATCTAGTCTGCGACTGTATGCTAAACCAATCGTGTTTTTCTTATTGACTTGATAACTAAGGCCAAGAGATGGGAAGAAGTCTACATAGTCGAGTGAAACGATACTGTCTTGTCCGATTTGTTTGAGCTGCCCTTCGGTGATAGAAACCTCTGTTCTCAATCCTAGATTATAAGACCACTTTTCTTTTTTCCAGTCATAGTTTGCATAGGCTGCGTTCACATTTTCAGTATAGGCAAAATCACTACTTCTGTTGGTGTTAAGAACAGTATTGCCATTCACTGTATTGAAAAATTGAAATTCATTGTCTGTGTCTACAAAAGACGTTTTTAAACCTGCGCCTAATTTTCCTTTGCCAACATTCTTTTCAAAATCTACTTTTGCAGTAAAGATGTCAATCTGAGTTTCCTGGTCATCTGAATTATTGGTTTCGTTTCTTTGCACGATGACCTCAGGAGTAGAGTAAAAATTAAAGTATGCATTGCTGGCTTCTGAGTCATAGGTGCCGTAGTTGAAGTCAAAATTCCAAAACAATCCTTTCTCGCCTTTTATTTGATAATTTACGTTTGCATCTAAACGGTCTCTTGAACTTTCTTCCAGTGTTTCTGCAATGAGCAGGCTGTCTACGGTGGAGCGACTTTGCAGGCTACCAATTTCCGTAGTACTAAATCCATCTCCTGTATTCTCTCCGAAGTTACCACTCAAGATGAATCCAAGGGTATGGTTTTTATTTATAAAAAAGTCTGTTCCAAATCTTATATTATGAGAAGTGCCATCAGAAAATCGATCGAGGTCTTGGTCATAGAATAGACCCTGTTGTTCTCTATCTAGATTTTCAAAACTAAATGAAGCATCATTCGAATAGCCGTAGCTCCCAAAAATATTGTAAAATTTATTTCGATGATTGAGCTGCAGTTGTCCACTCCAATCTACTACCACTCCGTTGCCATAGTTGCCTGTGATAGACCCATTGGTTCCGAAGTTTTGATTTTTCTTGAGTTTGATGTTGATGATGCCTCCCGTTCCTTCTGCTTCATATTTTGCAGAGGGGTTTGTGATGATTTCTATATTGTCAATGTCTGAAGCATTAAGCGAGCGTAGAAAACCTGCAAGATCAGATCCACTCAATCTGGATGGTCTGTCATTGATGAAGATTCGTACGCCGCCCTTACCCATAAGGGTTACGTTTTCATTATTATCAAGGACGACACCCGGAGATTTGCGCAATAACTCTAAGGCATTGCTACCGCCAGCTCCAATACTATTTTCTACATTGAATACGATTTTGTCTGGTCGTACTTCTATCATTCTACGCTCGGCAGTAACTACTACCTCGTCGAGGTCATTGCCTGCGCTTTGAAGTCTGATGACTTCTATTGTTCTCTTTTCTGTAGTGCCAAGTGTAAATGGGGAGCTTGTGTACTCTGCCATGCCTACATAGCTGATTTTGATAAAGTATTCTCCAGCTTCCATGTTAACAAAGGTATACTTGCCTGTTTCGTCTGTCAGCTCTGCCTTGGCCATGATACTATCTGAGGCATTATGTAGTAGAATGTTTGCATAGAGAAGGGGTTCTCCATTTTCTTCTAAGGCTACGCCAGTGATGCTGTTTAAGATTTCTTGTGCCTGCGTTTGGGCTAGGAATAAGATAGAGAATAGGGTGGTATATATTATTTTTTTCATATGTAGTTTTAGTCTGCTTTAGGGCAGGAAATTAATAAGTATTCAGGGTTATTATTTTTTGTCTCGTTTCGAACAATAAAAGTAATTCTTCTTGTACTTAACGAGTATCAGTCCAAAGGTGTTAACATTTCTTTATGAAAATAAATTTGTTGGACGAAGAGTCAATTTTCAATGACGAATGAATCAAAGCGCATTTATTAATGATCAATTTCAACTCTTCTATCGCTTTTCTAAATAAATTTCAATGTTAAATTGCTTCTCTCATTTATTCTTAGAGAGTTCGGAGCCACCTAAGGAAGCCAAAGTCTCCCTTCACGTGGACAAGGCACCTAAGGCTGTGTTTGCGTATTCTTGGATGCCTAATTTGAACTATTACACGCGACTTATGATGAGCTGTGGAATGGTAGGGTTTTAAGATTTTAATGATT
>CAYZUW010000463.1:0-2969 GCA_964481325.1 uncultured Saprospiraceae bacterium | reverse complement strand
CGGATATGGCGTGTGGAAATCTGTGGATGCAGGCAAGACTTGGGTGTCTCTTGGCTTGGCAAAGACGAGGCATATACCAAGGGTGCGCATCCATCCAACCAATCCAGATATCGTGTACATCGCTGCGATGGGAAATCTATATACTTCCAATTCGGAAAGAGGGGTGTACAAAAGTACTGATGGTGGTTTGACTTGGAACAAGACGCTGTATGTGAGTGATGAGGCAGGCGCGGTAGACTTGTGCTTTGATCCGAATAATCCTCGTATCATGTTTGCCTCAACTTGGAAAATTAGAAGAACGCCTTATGATTTATCATCCGGAGGGGAAGGTTCTGCGCTATGGTACAGTACCGATGCTGGTGAGACTTGGGAAGATATATCGAGCAACGAGGGATTGCCAGAAGGCACGCTGGGTATCATCGGCGTGACGGTGTCGCCAGTCAATTCGGATAGGGTATGGACTATCATCGAATCGGCAGAGGGTGGTGTGTTTAGGTCTGACGATGGCGGAAAAACTTGGGAAAAAACGAACGATGAAAGAAAGCTGCGCCAAAGGGCTTGGTACTATTCTCGCATCTATGCAGATTCTCAAGACGAGGATAGGGTGTACGTGATGAATGTGCGCTACCATCAATCCAAAGATGGTGGAAAAAGTTTTGAAGCATTTGGGACGCCGCATGGAGATCATCATGATCTGTGGATAGCACCAGAAGATAATAATCGTATCGTAGTAGCAGATGACGGTGGCGCTCAGGTGAGTTATGATGGTTCTGAGACTTGGACGACCTACTATAATCAACCGACGGCACAGTTTTATAGAGTGACGACAGACGATCACTTTCCGTTTCGCATCTATGCAGCACAGCAGGACAATAGTACTGTGCGTATTTTGCATCGTACAGAGGGAGGTAGTATAGGTGAAAGAGATTGGGAGCCAACCGCAGGATGTGAGTGCGGACATATTGCGATAGATCCTACCGATAATGATATTGTATATGGAGGATGCTATGATGGATTTTTGGGTAGACTCAATCATGAGACCAAACAACGGCAGACCATTTCTGTATGGCCGGATAATCCGATGGGGCATGGAGCAGAAGGTATGCGGTATCGCTTCCAGTGGAATTTTCCCATCTTCTTTTCGCCCCATCAAAATGACAAATTGTATGCGGCATCTAATCACCTGCATGTCTCTTATGATCAAGGTAGAAGTTGGGAAATAATAAGTCCAGACTTGACTCGCAATGATTCTACAAAGTTGGTTTCTTCTGGTGGGCCGATCACGCAAGACAATACTTCGGTAGAATACTATTGTACTATTTTTGCGGCCTTGGAATCTCCACGCGTTAAAGACTTGATTTGGGCAGGTTCGGATGATGGTTTACTTCATGTCACTAGAGACGGAGGAAAAAATTGGAATAAGGTTACGCCTACCAATATGCCCAAGTGGGCTATGATCAATAGCATCGAGGCGGATCCATTTAATGATGGGGGGCTTTATGTGGCTGCTACTTTATATAAGGCAGGTGATTTTACACCTTATTTATATCATACTAGAGACTATGGTGCAACTTGGCGTAGGATAGATCAGGGCATCGACCGCGAACACTTCACTAGAGTGGTGCGTGCAGACCCTGAACGAGAAGGTTTGCTCTATGCGGGTACAGAGTTTGGTGCCTATGTATCCTATAATAATGGTTCTTCTTGGCAGCCGCTGCAGCTCAATCTACCTATCGTGCCGATAACGGATATGACAGTGAAAGATAACAAGTTGATCGCTGCTACACAGGGAAGAAGTATTTGGATGATTGATGACCTCGGGCCGCTAAGACAGATGGATGATGCTATTGCACGAGCGGATATGCATCTATTTACCCCAGCAGATACTTATCGAATGGAAGGAAGGCAATCTCAAAATCCTGGCAATGCGGGGATGAATCATCCGAATGGAGTGATGACTTATTTTTATCTCAAAGAAGATCCAGATACGACTGCAGTCACTATGAGCTATCATGACAGCGAGGGCACTTTGATTCGAGAATTTTCTAGTAAAGCAAAAGAGAAAAAAGACCAACTTAAAGTGAAGCAGGGCGCTAATTATTTCAATTGGAACATGCTTTATCCAGAAGGTGAAAAATTTGAAAAGATGATTTTGTGGTGGGCGAGTCTCGATGGGCCCAAGGCGATTCCAGGTAATTATACTGTGAAACTTAGCCTAGGAGACAAGACTATGGAGGCACCTTTTACTATCATCAATGATCCTAGAAGTGAGAGCACTCCTGCGGATATGCAGGCGCAGTTTGCCTTCGTCAATGAGATTACGAATAAGGTGACAGAAGCACACAAAGCCATAAAAGAAATCCGTGGGGTACGCAAGCAATTGGATCATTATCGCGAGCGTCTCAAAGATCAAGAAAGTTACTCGGATATTATTCAGCTGGCAGATGATATTGATTCTACTATGACTATCGTGGAAGAGGAATTGTATCAGACCAAAAATCGTAGTAGACAAGATCCGCTCAATTTTCCAATTCGCCTAACGAATAAGCTGGCGCACCTCAATTCTCTAATGCGTACTGGTAACGAAGCGCCAACCGCCCAAGCTATCTCTGTCAAAAATGAATTGACTGCATTGATAAATGAGCAGCTTGAAACCTTTAAAGCGATTTTAGAAAAGGATGTTCCAAAGTTTAATGACATGATGCGTCAGCGTGCGGTGGATGCTATTATATTGGAAGAGGATACAGAGAGTGAAGAGATGAATTGATTGGTTCTTTTTTATTTGGGAGCATCACGGCCCAATGGGCGTGACCACGCTATACGCTGTATGGGATATGGCCTGCGCAAGAAAGAGACGCGATAAATCGGCGTCTCTACGTGGGGCCAACCCGCATATATCCCATGTCGCTGCTATCGCTCAGACTGTGAAAAAACTAATGTGAATGATTCTTTTACATGCATAGAATTTT
>CAYZUW010000462.1:0-2983 GCA_964481325.1 uncultured Saprospiraceae bacterium | reverse complement strand
ACTTGGTATATCAATGTAACAGATAATGGTGTTTCTTACCCAATACCTCCTTTTGGTGGTGGTGAAGTTACTGCCGTATCTATGTCTATTACATGTGGATTCCCATTCCCTTACTTGGCTTTTGATTGTGCATTGGATAATGTAGAAATGATTTCAGAGGTAATTGATGACAATTGTGATAATATCGCTGATTGGAATGGTGCTGTGATTACAAGAACTTTTAGAGCGACTGATTCTTGCGGAAACGCAACGAATGCTGAGCAAACTGTTAATCTTGTAGCTCCAAGAATTGAAGATCTTGAGCTTCCTACTGCAAATGTAGTTATTGAATGTGGTGATGAGCAATTACTAGGTGATGGTTCTGTTGATCCAGTTCAATCAGGTGTTCCTCAATTCTGTTGTGATGTAGTTACAAATGATGATTTCTGTCAACTTGTAATCACTTTCGAAGATAAGGTAACTGAAACTTGTGGAAACTCAATGTTCATTACTAGAACTTGGCACATTACAAACACTTGTACTTTTGGTTCAGAAGAAGTTGTACAAACAATTGTTGTTGAAGATTCTACGCCTCCTATGATTAATGCTGGAGCTACTATTACTGTAGATGCTAATAACGACTGTGTTGGTATGGTTGATTTATCTACTATAGGTATGACTGATGGTTGTTCTGATATTACTGCTGTAAGATTTGAGTACACTACAGGTAATGTTTTCCTTGGTACTCTTCAAACTTTAATCGTTGATTTATTAGGTGGTGAAACTGTTGAAGGACTTCCTTTAGGAGCTACTGCTGGTACTATAATCGCAACTGATGCATGTGGTAACTCAGGTGAAACTAATGTTACTATCAATGTTGTTGATAATGCTTCTCCATTCGCGATTTGTGATGATGGATTGAATATCTCACTAGGTAGTGATGGTACTGCGAGAGTAACTGCTGCGGCATTTGATGAAGGTTCTAGTGATAACTGTTCTGACGTAACATTAGGAATACGTGTTCAAAATCAGGGAGGATTCGCTGACTTTGTAGATCTTGATTGTTCTGATTTAGGAACTGTAAGACTTGAGTTAGAAGTAACTGATGTTGCTGGTAACACTGCTGTTTGTTGGGCAGATGTAATCGTTGAGGATGTAACTGGACCAACTATCGTATGTAAGGACAACGTTACTATTACTTGTGACGAAGCTCTTAATGCAGATTCTGTTTTCGAAGATCCTGATGCAACAGATAACTGTGGAGCTACAATTTCTGCAGGAGATATTACAACTGTAGATCTTCCAAACTGTGGACAATTGTTGACAAGAACATATACTGCTACGGATGGATCTGATAAGTCAGATGATGTTTCTTGTACTCAAACAGTAACTGTAGAGCACGTTTCAGACTTTATCGTTCAATTCCCAGCTGATCAAGATTTCAGTAACTGTGAATTAGGAAATATTGCTGGTCCAATCATTACTGAAGATGACTGTGAAATGATTTCTATCTCTTTTGAAGATAGAGTATTCATTCAGACGGATGACGCTTGTTACTTAATCGAAAGAACATACACGATTATTAATAATTGTGTTGTTGATAACCCAGGTGCTGGTGGATTTACTGATTTAGGAACTCCATTACCAATCCCTAACACGTTTAGAGATGATGATGGTTTCTTCCAGTTTACTCAGATTATTAGAGTAAATGATGACGAAGCTCCAACATTAGCATTTACTGCTCCAGACCCATGTGATTTCACTGACGGTTGTGAAGGTTCACTTGTATTGACTGCTACAGGAGATGATAATTGTGCTGCATTTGCTGATTTGACTTTCTCTTGGGCGATTGATGCTTTCTCTACTGGCGCATTCGAATTTGAAGGATCAGGTGATGATGCATCAGGAGTTTACCCATATGGTGATCACATGATCAGATGGTCAGTTACTGATGGTTGTGGAAACACAACTACTATGACATACCCATTCTCAGTACAAGATTGTAAGAACCCAACGCCAATTGCTGATGGACTTGCTTCTGTAGTAATGAATGATGGTGGTTGTGTAGAAATTACAGCTGCTCACCTTCTTAAGAAGGCAGAGGATAACTGTACAGTAAGAACGGATGAAGAATGGCAAGCAAATGCAAGAGTGAGAGTAGAAGGTAGCAATGGAGCATTGTTAGAATCTGTAGAAGTATGTTGTGCTGACGTTGTTAACGGAGGAGTAAACGTAGAAGTATGGGTTGATGATGAAGCTGGAAACGCTGACTTCGTAATTGTATTTGTTGAAGTACAAGATAACATGCAAGTTTGTGGTGGCATGGGAACAGGATCTAGCCTATTGGCTGGTAGAACTGCTACTGAAACAGGTAATAACGTAGCTGAAGTTGCTGTATCTATCGATGGTGATGTTGTAATGACTGACGCATCAGGTATCTACTCTTCTTTAGAGCCTAATGATGAAATGCATAACGTAACTCCTGAGAAATTAGACGGTTTTGAAGTAGATATCACTACTTTTGATATCGTATTAATGGCTCAGCATATCTTACAGATCAATCCATTGACTACACCATACCAGCTTATCGCTGCGGATGTTGACGCTGATGGAGATGTTGATATCTTTGATATGGTTGAGTTAAGAGGAGTTGTTTTATTCGCTATCACAGACGGATTCACAAACAACACTGCATGGAGATTTGTTGACGCTGACTACACGTTCCAGAACCCTACTGCTCCTTGGGCTGAAGATTATCCTCAGTACATTGACGCTACGTTGGCTGGTGCTGATCGCTTAAACGAAGATTTCATTGCTGTTAAGATCGGTGATCTTGATGGTTCTGCTGCTAGTTTGAAGAATACGCTTGAAGAAAGAAGCTTCCCAACTACATTAACAATGAACATTGATGATGTTGAAATGACAGCTGGTAACACATATAAAGTTGACTTCAGAGCTTCTGATTTCAATGATATCACTGGATACCAGTTCACAATGAACTTTG
>CAYZUW010000461.1:0-3011 GCA_964481325.1 uncultured Saprospiraceae bacterium | reverse complement strand
CTTATAAGGCTTCTTTGCTTAATGTGTATTGTAGTTTATAATTCTGACCAACTGTCAAGCCAATGTGTATTAGCTTGTAACGATGAATTACAGGTCAATTTAAATCACGAAGGATTCTTTAAGGTTACCCCTAACTTGCTATTTCAAGGAAATATATCAAATTGCCCAAATCTAGGTGTTGAATTATATGATAACAATAATGTATTCATAGGAGATTCACTTACCTGTGCACAAGCTGGAACTACCGTTACAGGAAGATTGGTTAATTATGATAATAATGCTTTCTGTGATACAGAACTAACAGTATTTGATAATATTGACCCTCAATTTACTTGCCCTGATATATTCGTTTTGTGCAATGAACCAAACAGCCCGGACGATGTAGGATACCCTACGGTTACTGATAATTGTACTAGTATTCAAAATAGCGATTTATTTTTCTCGGATGTACTGTTCAATCTTAGTTGTTTTGAAACAGTTAATAACAATCCTGTAACGGCTAGAATTGAGCGCACATGGTTGGTTAACGATGACAGTGGTAATCAAGGGTTGTGTGTTCAAAATATTTATCTTTTACAGCCAAATCTGTCCGATGTACAATTTCCACCACATTTTACTGGGGCTAGCGCACTAACGTGTAGTATTGAGGATGCCAATGATTTTTCTGTTACAGGTGTTCCTACTATAGGTGGCAATGAAATACATCCCACTGGATTGTGTGACATTGCTATTCTTTTTGATGATCAAGTATTCAATACTTGTGGAGGCGGAACGACAACCATTCGGACGTGGTTAGCATTAGACATATGCAATAATACTACGCTAGACTTTGATCAAATTATTGAAGTTAAGGATGTAATAGGGCCTAGTATTTCCTGCCCTGCAGATATTACTGTTAGCGCTAAAAGCTTTAGCTGCGACGCCGATTTTACGGTTCCTAATATTAGCGCATCAGACGAATGTTCTGATTTTACGATTTCACCTTCTTGGCAATTCGGAACAGGTTATGGTCCATATACAAATGTGCCAGTAGGTCAACACGAACTCACGTATACGGCAACGGATGCCTGCGGTAATACTTCGCATTGTATGATTAATGTCAATATTGTCGACAACACACCACCTACACCTGTTTGTGAAGATGGAATAAGCGTAAGCTTACTCCCAAGTGGTGTCGCAAGAGTTTTTGCAAATACTTTTGATGAAGGAAGTTTTGATAATTGTGGTATCGATAGGTTTGAGGTAAGTAGAAATGGCGAGCCCTTTGGGGCTTTTGTGGATTTCTTTTGTGCTGATATAGGTGGCCAGGCTGTTGAAGTTAATTTTAGAGCTTTTGATATAAATGGTCATTATAATGAGTGCAGTGTGTCTGTTACTGTTAAAGATAATTTTAGACCCAATTTTACATGTCCAAATACAGTGACTTTAGAGTGTAGTGAAAACGTTGCTGATTTGAGTTTGACGGGCATGCCTATTGCTTCAGATGCGTGTGGTATCGATACAATGTTTTATGATGACACAAGCAATTTGGTATGCGGAGTTGGAACCGTACATAGGGAATGGACTGTTATAGATAATCATGGCAATTCAAGTTCTTGTTTCCAAACAATCAACATAGAAGACAACAGTGTCTTGAATATTGTTTTTCCTGAAGACACAACGGTTGATTTTTGTACTGGAAATACGGATGTAAGTCAAACCGGATCTCCTGAGATTATTGGGCAAGGATGTAAAAATATTTTGACAAATTTTGAAGATCAAAATTTTTCTTCAACAGCATTCTGCTATACAATTATTCGTACATGGACCGTAATAAATTGGTGTGAATATGAACCTAATAATGGATCTAATACTGGCCAGTTTATTCATACCCAAAGAATAGACATAGTAGATAATACAAATCCTATTATTACTTGCCCTAGCGATACTTTGGTTTTTAACCTTACGGATGACTGTTCTGCAACATATATAAATATTTCATTACCAAGTGCTTCAGATTGTTCTGGAGATACTTTTATTAAGAATAATAGCTTCTTTGCTGATGCACCTGATGAAGATGCAAGCGGTTTTTATCCTAGTGGAGTACATACTATAGAATACACAGCTTATGATAATTGTGGTAATTCATCTACTTGTACGCAGGTTGTTGAAGTTGTAGATGGACTTTCGCCTAACCTTATTTGTAATAACGGTTTAGTTATAGAAATGTCTGCAAATGGAATAGTAACAGTAGATCCATTATTGCTTGTTGCTAACGTGTCTGATAATTGCACAACTGCTAATCAACTAAATTTTCAGCTTAGCCCCAATACTTTTACCTGTGAAGATATTGGATTTCAGAGTGTTTCCCTTACAGTAACAGATTTAGAAGGCAACCAAACCGTATGTAATACGATTATTGAAGTGCAGGACAATATGTTTAGCTGTTCTCCTCCAGAGGTTAATATAAGTGGTAGAATGCTAAACTTACTTGGATCTCCAGTAGAAGGGGTTGAGCTTGCAGCTAATGGAATTTATTTCACTACTACCGATTTTAATGGGAATTATATTTTTGAAGACCTTCCAGCAGGGGAGGACTATAATATCACACCTTTAGATCAACAATTGGAAGCGCAAGGTATAAGCACATTTGATCTAGTCTTGATTGCCGCACACATTTTACAAACCAGAGTGATTACAGATCCCTATAGTTTGATTGCGGTGGATGTCGATGACAATAACTTTATTTCGGTTATCGACCTTGTAGGTATTAGGCAAGTTATTTTAGAAAGAACAGCGTCTTATAATTCTGGAATTGCATGGAAATATATTGATGCTAATTTTATGTTTATGAACAATCTCAATCCATTTTTAGACGATTATCCAGTACAAATTAACTTAAATGAACTCACAAGTGATGTTCAAAATGCTAATTTTATAGCTATAAAATTGGGTGATGTGGATGGTAGCGGAAGCAGCTTGGAGGATTCTAATATCACTGAAAGGAATAATAGAAATATCAATTTTAATGT
>CAYZUW010000460.1:0-3014 GCA_964481325.1 uncultured Saprospiraceae bacterium | reverse complement strand
GATATAATCTTTCGAATCCTCATTTTACATTTGTTAAATCATGATCAAAATACAATTTAATAATACCTGCTACTGACCATGCTTGTTGTATACAACCACGACCATCATTAGGAGATTCTCCATCAAATATTTCTGAAATACCATGCACGCAATCTCGATTATAAAAATGATCTTCAAGCGGCTTTAATTTTTTTAAGACTTCTTTTTTAGCTTTATCAGAATAGTTATTAACTTTTAGATAGGCTTCGAAGTATTCTGCAATAAAAAATGGCCATACTGTACCTTGGTGATAGGCAGTATCCCTATTCCATTGATCTCCACCATATACTTTAACAAAAGATTCATGATCAGGAGAAAGCGTTCTCAAACCATAATCTGTTAATAATTTTTCTTCAACTTGAGAAACAATTTGTTTCTCTTCTTTTTTTGTCAACAAACTAAATGGGAGACTCACAGCGTATATTTGATTACACCTAAAATCTTCATCTCCTTTCCCATTTTCATCTATATAATCATTTAGATATCCTTCAGAATTTAAAAATTTGGATTTGAAATTTTTCTCTATCAATGAAATAAAACTATTGACCTCGATTGAAGATTTATATTCAAATTCATTACAGAAAAAATCAAATATTTTTAATGCATTGTACCAAAGCACATTAATTTCTACTGGAGCACCGATTCTAGGAGTTACGACAAATCCATCCACTCTTGCATCCATCCATGTTAACTGCCATCCTTCCTCTCCACCATTTATAAATCCAGACTTATCAACTTTAATATTGTATCTCGTTCCTGCAATATGATATCTAAGAATGTCTTCTAATTTTGACAGGTACTTTTCTACAAATTTTTTGTTATTAAATTTTTGGTGAAATTCAAACATTGCAATAAAAGACCACAATGTAGCATCGATGGTATTATATTCTACTTCTTGTCCTTCGTAATCAGGGAATCGATTAGGAAGCATTCCCTTGTCCAAGTATTTAAAGAACGTGTCTAATATAGATTCGGATTCCTTTTTTCTACCCGTGCTAATCGTTAAGCCCCTCATTGAAATCATAGTATCCCTACCCCAGTCGGTAAACCAGTGATAGCCAGCTAAAATTGTACTAGACTTGGTGGACGCTCGATTTACAATAAACTGCTCCCCACTTAATAAAAGATCCGTTAGATAAGAATCTCCTCCTGAATCTTTAGAAACTTCATTATATGTCTTTATCAGTTTATTTTTGACAGATTTAGGTGTAGTGTTAATTTTCTCGCTATCATCCGAAAGTGTCAAGGACATGGATTTTCCAGCTTTAATTTTGGCCACAACGTAGCCAACTCGATAGCTATCTTCTATTGCCTCTAATCCTCTATAAATAGATTTGTCGTAACTGAAATTTTTATACCATGCTCTACCTTCTATAAATTCTCCACTACTCCATTTGCAAAATATACTTTTGCTATCTGGATACGGATGTACCTTGATAGACTTATCATTTTTCTCATAGTAAAAATCAAAATGATTTTGTCTCAAAATAGAGTGATAATCCCTAAAAGTAAATAATGGATGAAGTTCAAATTCAATGTCTTTATCTCCAGTATTCGTGTAATTAATGATAGTAGTGTTTGACCCTTCAACCATCATTATTTCCTTTTCTATAGACCAAGCATCTGAAGCATATGTCCATTTAGAAATGGGCTGTCTTTCAAAATTTGTAAGGAATTTATATCCTTTTGGATGAATTTCATTCCCGTATTTATTTACACTTATATCATAATAAGTGTTAGCCACTTTAATTCGTTCTTCAACTTTGTGAACTAATACATTTCTTTGCGTAGGTGGGTTATCCGACGATATCAGAATACCATGATACTTTCTAGTATTGGCAAAAGTAACACTTGAAGAACAATAACCTCCAATCCCGTTGGTTATCAAAAATTCTTTATTTAATAAATCAGCTACTTCATTGTTAATTTTCATGATTTCTTTTTCTTGGATTTCCAACAACTTTCATTAATTAAATGAGCGACTACACCTGTCCATCCGGTTTGATGTGTGGCTCCTACCCCTCTACCATTATCTCCATGAAAATATTCATAGAATAAAATTAGATCTTTGAAATGCTCATCTTGGTAAATTTCTTTATGCAATGCATGAACAGGTCGATCTCCATTTTTATCTTTTTTGAAAATATCAACTAGATTTCGACTGATCATATCACTAAGTTGTAAGAGTGAGATACATTTGCCTGTCCCCACTGGGTATTCCACTTCAAAATCATCTCCATAATACTTATAGTATTCTTTCAAGGCTTGCACAAAAAGGAAGTTCATCGGCATCCAAATAGGTCCTCTCCAATTTGAGTTACCTCCGAAGAGACTTATTTCTGATTCAGCTGGAGCATACTTTACCGAAAATACTTTCCCATCTAACATAATTGAATATGGGTTTTCATGAATTTTCGAAAGCGCTCTAATTCCATATGGGCTGAAAAATTCTTTCTCGTCTAACAGCGCACGAAGTAATTTTTTCATTCTTTCTCTTGGAACGAGTGAAAGAATGAGATCCTCTTTCTCTTTGAAATCTTCTATAGCTAAATACTTATCATGTTTTCTTCTATAATTTCTAAACCATTTGATTCCATTATAGAAATCAGGCAAAGCCTTCAATGTTTCTATATCTATATGCAATACTGCATTTAAGGTCATCAAGCCTACTAAAGATCGAATCTTGATTGGTATGTAATTATTATTTGGCAGTACTAAGATATCATAGAAAAAGCCATCACTTTCATCCCAACTCCCTGTCCAATTTTTACCTATATTATTTAAGGATTCGGTGATATAAACAAAATGCTCAAAATATTTAGTGGCCATATCTTCATATGACTTATCATGCAAAGCTATTTCAATTGAAATTTGAAGCATGTTAAGAGAAAACAAAGCCATCCAAGCAGTACCATCCGCTTGTTCAAGGTAACCATTCCCAGGTATTTGACTACTTCTATCGAAAACACCTATAT
>CAYZUW010000459.1:0-3030 GCA_964481325.1 uncultured Saprospiraceae bacterium | reverse complement strand
AGTAGTAATACCTATCCGTAAGGGAGTGCCCGCACATCATCGTGCGCGGTTGTTTACAGCTTTTCCAAAGTATATCAAACAAAACAATTTCGATGTAGTAATTGAGTTAGCGCATTTTGGCCCTTTTGGCCTGCCAGATACTATAAAGCAAATCACCTATATTCATGATTTGACTCCATTAACGCATAAAAAATTTCATGGCATTGCCAGTCAGAAATTGCATCGTCTACTGTTGCCAAGAATTCTCAAAAAATCACATTCAATACTATGCAATTCAAAACAAACACAAGGAGATATCATTAATTTTCTTCCTGAAGTTGAAGATAAAATAGAAATTATACAGCTTGGGATTAGTGATTTTTTTAAACCTAGTTTTGATGCAAGCATTATAAAGAAGCTAAAAATAAATCATCCTTTTATTCTTCATGTAGGAACCTTAGAACCTCGAAAAAATATTCCATTACTCATACAAGCTTTTACAGCTTTGAGAAAAGCTAAACCTGATTCAAATTTAGAATTAGTATTGGCAGGTAAACCTGGATGGGATTTTCATGAAATTTTGGATGCAAAAAAGATGAGCCCCTTTTCAGATAGTATCATCTTTACAGATTTTGTAACTCGTGATGAACTTAGAGTGCTCTATACACATGCAGAATGTTTAGTAATGCCGAGTTATTATGAAGGATTTGGGTTACCAGTTCTTGAAGCTATGGCCTGTGGGTGCCCTTGTCTTATCTCAGGAGAAGGGGCGCTCAAAGAGGTCGGAGGGGAGGCTGCCATTTATTTCGATATTGCTAATGTAGAAAGCCTAATAAACCAAGTACAAAAACTATTGATTAGCAAAGAAGAACAAATCAAATGGAGAGAGAAAGCACTTGAGCATGCAAAAAAATATTCTTGGAAAAATACTGCCCTTGCCTTTATGCAAAGTGTCGAAAAATTGACTACTTTTTCCTAATTTGGTATCTATAAAACAAACATAATCATGATGTACCTCGCTGCAGGTTTTGACCTGTCCGATCCTTATACACAGATTAGCGTTGCCTCAGCTACAATTGTACTTTCTTATCTTTTCGGCAAATTTTCGGAAAAAACGAGCATTCCTGCAGTCCTGCTACTTATTGTTTTAGGCATACTAATGAAATTAGGTCTTGAATCTAACCACATTATGCTACCCGAATCTTCTTTGCAAGCTGGATTGAAAGTGTTGGGTACTATTGGTGTTATTATGATTGTGATGGAAGCCGCGTTGGACTTAGAGTTCAACGAAGATAAACTACCTTTGATAGGTAGGGCAGTCTTGATTGCACTACTCAGTCTTTTGTTTTCTATTTTTGGAATAGCGCTAGTTTTACAGCAGTTTTTTGAAATGAATTTAACTTTAGCTTTGATTCATAGTACACCTTTGGCAATTATGTCCAGCGCGATAATTATCCCTAGTATCGGAAAACTGTCCAAGCATAAACAAGAGTTTATGATTTATGAGTCAGCCTTTTCTGATATCCTAGGTATCATGATATTTTATTTTTTATTAAACATGCACGATGAAGGGCTACAACACGCCAGTATTAGTTTTGTAGTCAGTCTCATTATTACATTAGTTATTGCTATTGCGGCAACTTATTTTTTGATATTTATCTTTAAGGATTTAAAAGGCCATGCTAAGCTCTTCTTATTGATAGCCATTTTGCTCTTATTATACTCTTGTGCTAAGGTGTACTTGCATTTATATGGCGCGCTTTTGATTATTTTATTTTTTGGACTAGCATTATCAAATCACCAAAGATTTTTCAAGATATTCAAAAAACAAGTGGCCAACAACCTCAAAGAAAGAGACCCTATTGCGGAAATTGAAAAAAACTTTCACCTGATTACCTTAGAAACCGCCTTTGTAGTGAGGACCTTTTTCTTCGTAGTCTTTGGCTTGAGCATTACCTTATCATCCTTAGTAAGTCTAGATGTTTTCCTAATTAGCCTAGCCGTTTTAGTGGTGCTCTATTTTGTGCGAATCGTTTTCTTGAGATTACTTTATGGCAAAGACTTGATTCCAGAATTATTTATCGCTCCTAGAGGTCTGATTACAGTATTACTTTTTTATCAACTTCCAATAGATATCAAAAACCCAGGTTTCGATCAAGGTATATTATTATACGTGATAATTATTTCTTCATTGATTATGACTGGTTCATTAATATATGAAGCAAGAAAAAATCCCGTACTAGCGACCGAAGAATCTACAAATCCAGATCAAACAAATGATGAAGCAGATTTGCATACGCATTAGTGGTAAAGTTCAAGGAGTATGGTACAGAAAAAGTACCAAGATAAAAGCAGACGAATTGAGTGTAAAAGGTACAGTCCAAAACTTAGTAAATGGAGACGTAGAGATTTATGCACAAGGTAATAGTGCGAATTTGGAAGCCCTTTTTGAATGGTGCAAGATAGGACCTAAATTTGCTGTGGTGGATTCTGTCACCATAGAGGATCTGAATACAACACAGCAATTTCAGGAATTTAAAATTATCCGTTAGCCCAAAAAAGATTGCAGCTTCATAGCAACACCCATATCTCCTTTGATTTTTATCTTTCCGCTCATGAAAGCCATCATAGGATTCAAGTCTCCTTTTACAAGATCTTTAAAGTGTTCATTACTGATTGATATTACACAGTCTGCTTCCTTATCTTCAGAAGAAACGAGATTGCTGTCTCCTGTACCATCGATATGGACGATATTTTCGCCAATATTCAGTTTTAGAGAGTTGCCTATGGGGTCTGCTTTGTCTGCTTTAGCCTGTATGCCAGCTACGATGTCATCGATTGTCATAATATATTTTTCTATAAATGTAATTTAAAAATTGATTTCACCCAATAATTGTATGTTCAAATAATTTACTTTTGCTTCGTGATAAAGTTTCTACATTTCCTTTCTCAACGAAAAGCACTAAATTTAACGCTTGGTATCATTGTCTACCTATTGGTGACGCTGCCTCATGAAATAGTGGGTATTACCATTGCTGGCATATTTAAGGG
>CAYZUW010000458.1:0-3041 GCA_964481325.1 uncultured Saprospiraceae bacterium | reverse complement strand
AAAGTGATGAAAGTGGCAAATTTTGTGCTAAGTAAATTCACAGTCTGCCCTTGTCCATCACGGGCTTAGGCTTTCGCCACGCCGATGGTATAAGACTTGAATACCTATTTCTCCCAAATAACTCCCCATCTTCTATTATAATTTTTAGTACAAGCAGGAGGTAGACATTCCCCACAAAATGAACAAATTGTATCGCATTTTGAATTTACTATATATTCCACTCCATCAAAATGAGTATTGTCAGTGTTTAACCAATAGTGCAGTTCATTATCGACCTCTTGAATTCTCACTGTTTTTAGTCCATTAGATAAATTAGAATCACCGATAATATGCTCAATGCAATCTGGAAGCATCGTGTCGATTGGGTTATCGGATTTAATGCATGAATTTAAAGTAAAGGCTATTAAAAGTATTATTAGTTTTTTCATCTTATGTCTTTTTTAAGGTAGACGTAAATAATCTCAAATACGTTGGTAGATTTTCCTTTCCTTTGGACTAAAATGAATGTAAAAAGTGCAAATTCTTGCCTCAACCATAACATCACAAAAAGTCTTTGCCCAAAGTTTATAACTTCTTAAGCCTCAGAATTGTTAACCTTTAAATTCCACTACCAAAATCGTTTATTATGAAGAAGGTATTGCTCCATTTGACGTTTTTAGCGCTTTTCTTTGCTCCATTCCATGCAGAAGCCCAATATAGAGATGCGAAATCAACCAATTATTCTGCCGTAGCTACCGAAGATATTGATAGAATGCTGTCGCTCCTAGCTGGAGATTCAAAGCTGAATCTAGAGACCCTCAAGCGTTTTGAAGACGATTGGAAAGACGGATATATCCCTATGCTGCTCGATGTAATGTATTTCTCCAGGGGACAAATTAATCTGAGACCTATCGTTAAATTATTAGAAGACAAAACGGGTAAGCGCTATGGCTCAGATATATTTAGCTGGTTAGAATGGATGTGGAATGAAGAAGAAGTAAAATTGCCATACTACGGAGATTGGATGGCGCGTATCCATAGAGTCAAAGATCCTAAGTTCGAAGAGTATTTTAAAGGCAGAACAGATCAAACCACTATAAGGCTAGATGAAGTTCGCTGGGGTGGAGTAGTGCAAGATGGAATTCCCCCATTGCGCCAACCAGAAATGTGGAACGCAGAGGAAGCTTCCTATCTAGAGGATGATAATATCGTTTTTGGCGTTTCCATAAACGGAGACCACCGAGCCTATCCTAAACGAATTTTGGCTTGGCATGAAATGTTCGTAGATGAGATAGGAGGCGAGTCCATCTGTGGTGTATATTGCACGCTATGCGGTACGGTTATTGCCTACAATACGAAGTTTGAAGGAAAAAATTACAATCTTGGAACGAGTGGATTTTTGTATCGCTCCAATAAATTGATGTATGACCAAGCGACACAATCTCTATGGAATACTATAGAAGGTAAACCCGTACTCGGGCCATTGATAAATAAAGGAATAGAACTATCGAGCCACTCAGTAGTAACTACTACATGGGGAGAATGGAAGAAACTTCACCCAGACACGAAAGTACTTTCTTTATACACAGGTCATAGAAGAGATTATGGAGAGGGTGTTGCCTATCAAGAATATTTTGCGACAGATAGGCTTATGTTCAACGTGCCTAAGCTAGATGAAAGACTCAATAATAAAGATGAAGTTTTGATTATTCGTACGGAAGGATACAAAGAAGATCCACTAGCAATATCTGCTCGTTTTCTCAATCGCAAAAAAGTCTACCAAAATCAGATTGGAGGTACCAATTTTGTAGTCATCACGGATGAGTCTGGGGCGAACCGTGTTTTTGCCTCAGAAGAGATCAAATTCAAAAAAATGGTAGATGGCAAGGTTAAAGACACGAATGGTATTTTATGGACGGTAGATGAAGAAGAACTGACTTCTTCTGATGGTCGTGTGCTGACTAGATTGCCTTACCATAGGATGTTTTGGTTTGCTTGGTACAATACCTATCCAGAGTCAAGATTAGTTCGAGGATAGGTACGGCTGTTTGCTAGCAAGTCACAAAGTATCACCAAAAAGCCAAGAATTTGGAGTAGACTCATTAGATCATTAGAGAATAGTGACAAGTTTAGAACATATAGATATTTAAAGGAGGGTCTATGCTCGGCATTCTATATATTTAGTAGTATTTTTACGACTAAAGATTGTATACAAGCAGCCACCTATGAAATTTATTCCCCTTATATTTTTTGCCTTTTTACTTGTTTTGAATTGTACTGCCAGTGATTCCCCGACTGCCAAGTCCAATCACGCCACCTCCTTGGACCAAGCTCCTTCGCGATGGCAACTGCGCCGTAACTTTTATGATAAAGGAGAAATTCTGGTCATCTACGATGCAGAAGACAAAGACATTAAATCCGAATACGACAAGTTTCTGGGTAGCTTAACTACGGAATCCCTGGGACGCAGATTTAGAAATATTCAAATCAAGCATAAGGCTTCCAACGAAGTGAGTGATGACGAAATCAAAAACAGCGTTTTATTTTTGGTGGGTGCTGCTCAATCCAATACTTTAATCAAAAGACTTTCCAAAGATCTACCCTTCCATTTTTCTAAAGAGGGAATCCGATTTAATGATAAGGAGTTTTATCAAGATGGAGACGTCCTATCTTTTTCCTACTACCCAAATCCCGAAAATAATGAACTCCCATTTCTGCTCTTAACTGGAAATGATGACGCTAATATTCTCCAATTTTTAAAAGATCAACAAGCTAGACAAAGGTTTATAAGCCAAAGTATGGATTTCGAAATCTACCGAAACAATACAAAAATTGTGGTAGGCGGATTCGACAGAAATTGGGGATTGAGTGACGACGCTTATTTTGATTTCTCCAAAGGAAAAGAGTCTGTATTGTCTACAGAACTTTTTGAATTTGTATCGCACGATGTTGCCTTTGAAGATGGAGGCTTAAATACACTTTCTGCTTTGATGGAAGAATCTGTACATAATATCCAAGCATTCAGTGGAAACAATAAAGCACTTCCAAATATAAAAGTACAC
>CAYZUW010000457.1:0-3064 GCA_964481325.1 uncultured Saprospiraceae bacterium | reverse complement strand
ATATCGCACTTAAAGATTTGACATTTGCTGTTGAAAATAAAATTTGGGCTGATGACCAAAATAATCAATTAAATGACTATACAGAATATTTGAATGAACAATAAAAAGGTAAATGTTTATTACTATACTTAAATCCATATGGCTCAGAACCCAAACCAAAAAGCATTAGTGAAGAACTAAAAGATAAACTTAAGAGTGAAGAAAAGCTGAAAATTATAAGTTATAAAGACGATATAATTAATTTAATAAATAATTGGTTAATGATTTGTGAAGCGGATAATGTTTCTCACTTCCTTAAAGAATTTAAGAAATATCTAGAGATAAAATTTCTCGGTAAAAACACATTAAATATGAATAACGAATTAATAGATTTACTACTTTCCGAAAAATCAAATCTTGAATCTTATCAAGCTCTGTCAAAAGCGTCTAGTAATATTAAAAACCATGTGATACAAAAAACTGTTTTACCTATATTAAAATCTATTAAACAAAAACATAATTTAGAATTTTCTGAAAATCTGCTGAAAAATTGGCCAGGTTTTGTTTATTCCAATTCAAAAATGCAAAAACATAACTTTCAAATTTCTTTTTCTTCTAGTTCTGAAAAAGGAATAAGCAATATGGTCTTTGGTATTACTCCTCTAAATAATGAAAAGAGAAATTCAGAAATTGAAAAAAGAATCTATACTTTATTTAGCGAAGAATTCAATCCTTACACCAAAGGTGGATATGAGAATTGGGTTTCATTAAGTTACTTTGATGGTTATCTTAATTGGGAAGATTTAAATACTCTAAAAGAAGTACATTTTAATAAAGACGCATTCAAAAATACTGTAGATTCTCATGTAACAAAAATGTTAGAAATTATAGAACAGCTGAAATAAGTTTAACTGCCTAAAGGCCGATGTTTGCACCAAATAACTCCATCGATCGCGCCACATTCCATACAAAGAATTAACATCGATTGGCTTTACCCTGCCAAAGAAATAGTCAGGCAGGTATGCAAAATACATATCAAGTTTTAGCAAAATGGACGAAGAAAATCTAACTATAATCCAATGATAAACATTCTATCTCTTTATACGAAGTCCTCCTAACCCCAAGCAATTTATTGTTAATATTTTACACTATTCAATTTTGGTCGCACAAACTCAAGACTATTTACTATCTTCAGTAATCTTTTTTGTATGAAGAGTTAAACAAAAAACAAAACAATGAGAAAATTTAAACATCTGACTTTTGCGATTGGTCTTATTCTATTAAGTCAAAACCTATTTAGTCAAACGCAAGATTCTCTTTATTTTTTAAATATCCTTACCCCTTTCAATCAATCTATTCCCTCCAGTGAAATTGGAGGAGCAATATTTGGGGCCAGTATTGACGGACCAATATATGGTGAGTTGACTTATGCCTCAGATATTGAAGGTGAAAACTGGGCTTGTGATACGATACCGAATGACCTATCTGGGAAAGTAGCCCTAGTAGATCGTGGAGTCTGTTTTTTTAATGAAAAAGCTTTTAAAGTAGAGCAAGAAGGAGCTATAGCTTGTATAATTTGCAACTTTGAAGACCCTGCGGTTAATATGGCTGAAGGGGACCCTATGCTAGAAATTAATATTCCTACAATAATGCTTTCATTGAGTCAATGTGAAAACCTAAGAAATGCCTTGGATGCTGGAGAAGTTGTTGAATTAGGTTTAGATCTTAAACCGGCGTTAGCTAGCAAAGTAACAGGCAAGATTGCTCATGATGAAAATTTAAATTGTGCGCTGGATATCGAAGAAAACCCTTTGAATGAATTTAAAGTAACAGCGACTAGAGGTAACAATACATATTCTACTTTCTCTAACGCTCAAGGAGAGTACTGTCTCTTTTTAGATACTGGAAACTATGTGGTTCAGGTTATTCCGCCTTCGGATATTTGGATAAATTGCGCCGATCCCGTTGATATCATGTTCCCAGATTTTGATTTGGAAGAAATCGTTGACTTTTCTATGGAGTCAACCATTGATTGTCCAATATTATCAGTCGATATAGCGAGCCCGTTTTTGCGAAGATGCTTTGAAAATTACTTTAGAGTTGAATATTGTAATTTGGGATCTGAAGTAGCCGAGAATGCTTTTGTTACGATTATGTTTGATTCTTTATTTACTATTACTTCAAGCTCAATTCCATATACACAAGATGGAAATATCTATACTTTTGATTTAGGTGATCTTGATTATGGCGCCTGCGATGTATTCAATATTGTGGCAGACCTAAGTTGTGATGCAGATCTAGGTATGACCTTTTGCTCAATTGCTAATATTTTTCCAAACAGTTCTTGCGTTCCATCGAGTCCTTCTTGGGATGGCGTTGACATTCAAGTAAGCGGATCTTGTGATGAGTCAAATGTATTATTTGAAATACGAAATAATGGGACGGACATGACAGATTTATTAGAATATAAAGTTATTCGAAATGCACAATTTTTAGAGAACGGAACTTTTAGGCTTAACTCGGAAGAAACTCAAATCTTGAGTTTTCCAGCGGATGGGGCAACCTATCGAGTAGAAGCAAAGCAATCCGCGGATCATCCATGGGCTAATCTTCCAAGTGCAACCATTGAAGCTTGTTCATCTAATGGAGATTTTGAAACAGGTTTTCATGCCATGTTTCCTGTCGCAGATTTTGGAGAGACTTATGATGAATTATGTCAGGTAGTTGTGGGTTCCTTTGATCCTAATGATAAGCAAGGATTTCCGATTGGATATGGCGATGACCATTATATTGATCGAAATGTGGATGTCCAGTATTTGATACGTTTTCAAAATACGGGAACAGATACAGCCTTTACAGTGAGAATTACAGATGAATTATCTTCCCATTTTGACATGAGTACTTTTCACCCAGGAGCAAGTAGTCATAATTATCATATCAATATTAATGGAAATGAAGTGGTTTATACCTTTGAAAATATTATGCTCCCAGATAGTTTTGTAAATGAACCAGGATCAAATGGATGGGTGGAATATGAAATTTCTCAAAAATTTGACCTTCCGCTGGAAACACCCGTTGATAATAC
>CAYZUW010000456.1:0-3074 GCA_964481325.1 uncultured Saprospiraceae bacterium | reverse complement strand
ATATAAAAATTGTTTTATATGGAGTTTAGCACGATTTTTAAGTTAGTTTTAGAAACGGATTTTATCATTTCAAATTCGATCAAACCATATTCATGAATTTAACATATCCATTGTTGCTTATATTCAGCCTCTCCATTTTGTTATTTGGAAGCTGCAAAACGGCGCAAGTCAGTCCTGAAAAGTACGAGAAAGCGAAAGTCTACTTTGGAAATGGAGGTGGATTTACGGGAGAATTAAGAGAGTTTTGTTTATTAGAGAATGGAGATGTATTTCAAATCAATCCATCTAGTCGCCAAGCAACACTAAGAAACAGCGGAGCAAAATCTTTGACTAAATCTATATTCAAAGATATGGCTGAAATGGATCTCAAAAAATATTCCTACGACCAACCTGGTAATCTTTATTACTGGATGAAATATCAAACAGATTCCGACAGTACCTACCTTATATGGGGACACTCTGATATGGTAGTGGAAGAAGAAATTGTAAACCTATACGAAACGCTGGTCGAATTGACTAAAAAAAATAAATAATAAGATTGATGAAAAAAGTAATTCTACTCTTCACGCTCATTGTATTTGCATGCCAGATACATGCCCAAAGATCAAAATACCCTACAAAGTCTAAAGAGGAATCTTCTAGTATGAAGGGCGTAGATCTAAAATTTAATGTTCCTGCTAATTATAAATTCAAAAAAAGCACAGAAATATCGAATTTGAATTTTTTAAATAGCAATAGCTTTTCACCTTCTTTTGAAAAAGACTATTTAAAAGTACAAACTAGTGAAGACTCTGAGCTGCCAATATTCATAAAGAAGCCTGTACAAGCAGCCTCAAGATCTAATGCTCCTCTAACTGAAAAGTCTATGAGCTTTTTGCAGAGTGTAAAAAAGGAAATGAAAATCGATCAGCCTCAAAATGAATTTACTTTGATCGCAGAACGATTTCATCCAAAAACCAGCAACTATACGCTGAAATTTGGTCAAGTATACCAAGGTATACCAGTACTTAATTCTGAGATCATCTTGCATGAAAAAAATAAGCAAATTCACATGATGACGGGTCGCTATTTTGCCACCCCAGATTTGGAAAGTATCAGTCCGAGCTTTCCAATGAACAAAGCTTTTGATATGGCTTTGCAAGATGTGCAACAATATACGCAGCTCGCTCGAGAAGGTGTAGACAAATATATGGACTTCATCTCTACAACCGATATAAAAGAATTGGTTGTTTATTTCGATAATGGCTCTGCTAAATTGGCTTGGCACTTTGAGTTTCATCCCAACCTTAGAGAAAAGTGGACCTATGTAATGGACGCTAAAACGGGCGAAATCTACAAGAACCTAAAGAGTAGTTGCTCTTTGCATGACCACGAATTTAGTCACAACGACGCTCACTCTTGTAGTGACCATGACCATGCGCCAAAAGTAAAAAAAGAAAACTTGGACTTTTCAAATAGCGCATTAGCTGGGACATTCTCAGGAAGTGGTTTGGATCTATTAGGCATCCAGCGTCCTATCAGCGGATATGAATCAGGTGGAATATTTGTATTGGCAGATGCTTCACGCCCTATGTTCAACGCCGGACAATCGAATATGCCGAACCAACCAGTCGGTTCTATATGGACCTTAGATGCTAGGAACACTTCTCCTCAAACAAATAATTTTGACTACGATCATAGTAGAAATAATAGTAGCACATGGAATGACCCTACCGAGGTCTCAGGACACTACAACGGTGGAGAAGCTTACGAATATTTTCTTGAAGTACATCAAAGAAATTCTATCAATGGGTCTGGAGGAAACATAGTAACTTTTGTCAATGTAAGTGAAGCCAACGGGGATAGCATGGAAAATGCCTACTGGAATGGTAGTGCTATTTTTTATGGAAATGGAGGTTCTGCTTTCCAACCCTTAGCACGTTCCCTAGATGTGGCTGGACATGAGATGTCGCATGGTGTAATACAGTCTACGGCAAACCTAGTATACGAAAACCAATCTGGAGCGATGAATGAAAGCTTTGCAGATATATTTGGTGCCATGATCGACAGACAAGACTGGAAGATTGGAGAAGACGTAGTTAATACAGCTTTCTTCCCTACTGGTGCATTACGAGATTTGCAAAATCCAAACAATGGTGGAAACAGCCTTAATGATCCAGGTTGGCAACCAATGCATATGAATGAATTTCAAAATTTACCAAACACACCACAAGGAGACAATGGAGGAGTACACATCAATAGTGGTATTACCAATCATGCATACTATAGAATTGCAACCACTATTGGAAAGAGTAATGCAGAGGATATTTTCTACCGAGCATTGACACAATACCTTGTACGCTCTTCTCAGTTTATAGACTTGAGAATTGCGGCGGAGAGATCTGCTATCGATTTGTTTGGAAATGGTTCTGCACAATTAGCAGCCGTGCAACAAGGATTTAATGATGTTGGAATCGGTAGTAGCACCGGAACAAACACTGGTACAGATACGCAAACCGAATTAGAAACAAATACAGGAGATGATTATATTCTATTTTCTGACCCTCAATTGTCCAACCTATTCATTGCTCGATCTAATGATTTAGAAAACCCATCAACTATTAGTAACACAGATCAATTAAGTAAACCAAGTATAACAGATGATGGAACAGCAATCGTTTTTGTAGGAGCGGACAGAAGAATATATCTCATACAAATCGATTACGAGCAAGGCACTTTAGATGAGCAAGTATTATCTGATGATCAAGTTTGGAGAAATGTGGTCATAGCCAAAGATGGCTCTAGAGTTGCTTTAGTAACAGATCAAACTGTTCCTGAAATAATTGTTTTTGATTTTGGAAGCCAACAACAGACGACCTATAATTTATTCAATCCAACATTTACGCAAGGGGTATCTACTGGTGATGTCCTATTTGCGGATGTCATGGAGTTTGATTTTTCAGGAGAGTTTTTGATGTATGATGCAAACTCTGAAATCGCGGGAGCAGACTTTGGGCAATTTATCAACTATTGGGATATAGGATTTATGAAAGTATGGGACAATGCAACAAACAGTTTTGTTTCCAATGAAAACA
>CAYZUW010000455.1:0-3076 GCA_964481325.1 uncultured Saprospiraceae bacterium | reverse complement strand
TCTCTGTAAATAACATTATTTACATTATCTACAAAATTAATAAAATATATACCTGGCGAAAGATTTTGTAAATCAATTTGGTTTGATTGCCATTCTCTTGAAATAATCTCTCTTCCCGCTATATCAAAAACCTTTATTTCTTTGATTTGGTTCTCACTTTCATCTAGTTTTACATTTACTACACCACTTTTATTAGGATTTGGATAAATAGTGACTCCTCTCTTTGAGAGAGAATTTCGAGTAGAAGTAAAAATTGCATTTTCAGTTCCCATGACTGGTCTAATCATAACTGCTCCTTCTAGACCAGCAGACTCGAAGGTAACCCAGTTCACTTCATTCGTACTAAAGTTATTAAATTGGGATACGTTCTGTGTTGTAATGTCAAATCCTACTGGAATGGCAGTCAAAAATTCATTATTTACTTGCTCCCAACCAACAAAAAAAGTAGTATTAGCAGGTATAAACAAAGGTTGCAATTCTCCCGAAAAAGGGTCTTGTAGACGATAAGTAGTAAAGCCTTGCAAAGTATCTAGAATACTATCAACATATATTGGGTTAAAAAACTCATCATAAACAGGTTCAGATGGAAGTTCATCTAACCAGACTCTGAGATTAAATATTTGATCCGTAACATCACCATTAATATGTGGAAACTGAATAGAGATAGCACTCAAAGTATCGTCCACAGAAGATTGAAATTCTACTGCAATATTGGTCCCTGCCCCTTGAGCAAGGATACTCATTTCGGCGATACCATCATCATAAGCAAAGTAATCGTCAATGATCGTCTGGGTCCTAATTGTATTATTATTCAATAATCCAGGCTCATTTTCGGTCATATCTGGATCAATGGTAAAAGTTGTTTCAAATACAAAATCCTCTTGACTATTTAGGATAGAAGAATTCACAGAAAAACTTCTAGATATATCAATCTGAAGATCAGTGTCTGCTCCAATATTCAAAACGGAGCCCATTAAAAACTGGCCCGGTGCCAAAACTGATTGACCTGTATTTAACTCTGTTATCTCCATAACAGACTCCTCTGATGCAATGGGTCGTTGTACATCATTGTGGTTAAAAATACTCAATGAAAACATATCTCTCAAGTGACTTGAAGTATTTTCTCTAAAGTGTTGAGCAGGCATTGCACTGAATCTACTTAAAATTCCTTGTGATGGATTTTGAAAAGCGACATCAAAATAGGTAGAACTGGGAACTTGATCGTTCAATAAACGAACCACATCAAGATGCCATAAATCTACTGCTCCTATCCCTGAACTAGTATTTCTAAATCTAAACTGAAAATTATCATGTAAAAAATCATCGTCGTCAATCATTACAAAATCAAACATAAATGAGAGTCCCTCTATACTTATAAGAGTATCTGCTCCAGTATAGACTCCTTGCACAATCCACTCATCCATATCATTCTTAAATTCCAAAATTAGACTATCATTTTGCTCTGGTTGCTCACCAAAACCTTTGGGTTGAATAAAATAACTAAGATGTAAATCATTAGGAATAACATCCAGATTGATTTCGATACTCGTCAATGTATCCCCACTCTCATTCGTTCCATAAGGGGTACCTGTATTGTCTAATCCATCAAAAGTAGCTACTCCAATAGAAGGAGGCGATACTGCTAAATCCGTATTTACAAAAACTTGGTTATCAATCCATAAATCGGGGTTAGGGAAAGGGCCGCTTGAGGCAAAGTCATCCACAAAGGGCAAAGTGTTTTGCCCTAAACGCTTTTTAAGTATCGGTTGCTTTGCTTGAGCAATTATATGGTTATACGTTGGCGCAATAAACTCTATCTGTGCTGTTAGTGTCCCAAAACACAAAACACAAACAGTTATTGCAAAGTAACGGTGTAAAAGCATTAAATTAGATATTTAGACCGAAGGAAACATGTGCCCTCGAGTACTTTTTAAAAACGAAAAGATACGGTAAATGTTGCCGTCAACAATATACTCTCTCATAAGTATTAATTGCAAGTACTTGGCTTAAACTGAGTTAAAAAAAGGTCTATAGACGATCCTATTGCTATGGTTCGACCTGCAGCAAATACAGGCCTTTGTTTCCATATATAGGCATTTTCCTGTTCCTTAACAGTTGCATCGTTTATGATTGACCCTACATTCAGGTTATAAGAACTTATTAAAAATTTAGCTTCCGAATAGGTCAGACAATTCAATTCTGGTAATTCCGTAATAGTCCCGCCTTGTTCTGTAACAATCAAGTCTACCATAGTCCCTTCTGAAGCAGCTATGCCTTTGCTAATGTCATCGTCGGTCAACTTCTTTCCATCTATCATAATATAAAGGATGGTATTGGGTTGTAGGTTGGCGTCAAATACTTTCTTACTGATTTGACTTCTTAATCCCTTCCGTTGCAATTTACGTGCATAATTTGTGGCGTCATAGTTCCCGACCAATTCTGGCAGGAAAACTTCATTGGGGATGTATTTCGATATCGTAAGATAGATAGATCGCTGTTCCTTAACTTTTGAATCTGGAACTGGACTTTGTTCAAGTATTACCCCACCTTCTACTTTTGGATTGAATGTAGAAGAGTCAATAACTAATAGATTTAGTTTATCCTTTTTAGAAGCTCGAATGGCTAGATCTACATCCATCCCTACAAAGTTAGGAACGCTCAACGAGGAACCATGTTTAGTGTAGCTCTTCATCCACATACTGAGTAGAAAGAATAAAATCGTAAATACAATAGCAAGTATACCTAGATTGACAAGGAATACCCTACTCGAGATAAAGTACCATAAGCCTTTCGATATACCTTTTATTTTTGCAATCAAATGTGTTTCCTTTTAAACAGATGCGAAAATTATATAAAATGCCTGATATATCGTAGAATCCAGTCTATTGTTTCTCTATTGATTCTTAGTATGATGTTATAATACAGTTATATTTACCCACTCTCTGCTCCAAAAACGTGATTATATACTGAAATAGACCCTTTTTTTGGGCAAGAGATAGAAGTGGTATGGAACATCAGTGAGGACTTTTAGAATAAGGAGTGATGAAGGCTCAGTGAGGTACGAGATGAGACAAAG
>CAYZUW010000454.1:0-3100 GCA_964481325.1 uncultured Saprospiraceae bacterium | reverse complement strand
TACCCATCGTTGGGCCCATTTTCTGCTAAAAGCTGCAGGAAAATCATCGCTCAGACCTGAAAGCCATCTATAATATTCTTTTTGTTCTTCATTAAGTGAGTCTTTTACTTTTTCTAAGTATGATTTTTCTTGATCACTTTTCTCTTTGATCTTTTCTTGATCGGGTTGGGTTATAGATAAGATAAATTCAGATGAATCGCTGAGCTCAATTTGTTTTGAATCAATTTTTGATAGATACTTTTTTTGAAGATCTCCTTCAAGAAACTCTTCAGCAAATTCCTTTTTATATTCTCGTCCCGTTTTAGGCCTTGGTTCTGACAAAGGCGTGGGGGACCAACAGTGTATACAGCTCATAGTATAATTGCCAAAGTCCCCTGGGAAACCCAATAATGAGTTTTTTATGTGAGAATACTCATCACCATCAGTTTGATCTATATCTTGTTTCGAAGGATTATCTATCGGCCATTCACTTTTATAAGGTGGTCTGAATTTCTCAGGATCAATGCCTTTGGGAAGTACCTCTATATACAATGCGTATTCTAAAATTCCTCTCGCATAATCCCGCAATAGAATATGCGGTATTGGCTCTTCATCTTTAAAAACCAAGTCATAAACAATGGCTGATATTTCAGAAATCAGCGATTTATTATCAATATTGCAAGTAACCCCATAAGCAACGGCGTATAGCCTTTCGACTAAATATAAATCATTTATGCTGTGAAATTGCGCCACTAAATCTGGTAACAACTCTGAATGAACTGTGAGTAATCTCACCAGTGATTTTGTTGCCTGATCTCTGACTTTTCTGTTAGACGTTGTTAGAAACCATAAAAGCGTTATTGCACATAATCTCGCACGTTCTTTCTCAATGTCTTTTATGTCTCCATAAAGTGACCATTCAATAAGCGTTCTAATAATGGACTCAGCTTCTCCGTCTTCTTCAATCTGATCACCAAGAGCGATGTGAACTGACCAAAAACGGTCTCTTTCGGCCATAGATTGATTTACAAGATTCTCATGTAGTTGGTCTGCATTCCAAGGATGATTAGGCTCTGTTGATAGTTTGAGCAATGTATCAATAGCAAGAGAACTAAAATCATAATCTCGTAGCTCATTGAGCAATTTTAATGTACGGTCAGTAAATGAATTTGGAGACCTCCACACGATTGTTTCAGTGAAAATATGATCTAACGCCCAACTATCTCTACGACTGTTAAAATCTTCTGGAAGCACATCAACGAGCTCAAGACAGTGCTGTTCTGCAAGGATAATAGATAACGCCTCAAAAATGCCTCCATATTTGCGCATCCCCCTCTCCATCAAGATTTTGCCCATAGGCTCACCCTCAGAAAAAATACTTTTTACAGTGTTTTCATCATACTGACCGACGATTTGTTGGGCAATGAAGTGATCGCTAAACCTTTCATAAGTAAACCTCACAATCGGATAACCTTCGCCGTTGTCATCGTAAGAGATATCTTCTGACAAAATTGCTTCGTGCAGAAGTTCATTAAATAGGCTATCTGCTTTATTGAGATTAGGGTCATGAGTATTAATGAGCCTTCTTGCCTTCCCTATGGGCAAGCCACTAAAATTATTCGGAAAAAGAGCTGAAGCAAAATCCTTAAGAGCAGTTTTTATAATCTTTTCGGATGGGTTATAATTTTTTCGCCTCGATAAAGTTTTTTCAACACTTTTTAAGAAGAAATCAAAGAGCTGTGTTAAGCCATGCATTCCTTTTGGAAAGCTGGTCATTCCATTGTCTTTTAGAGCTTGGCAACATGTTTTCAAAAACAAAGGATTAGTGAATTCAGGTGCCAAAATGGGTGCACTTGGCTTTGATATGCCTTGCTTAGACATGTACTTCTCCGCAGCGCGATGCTCATAGCCTTGAAATCCAAAATGCTGAATTCGAATAAGGCAATCTTCATCAACACTCTCTGGGATCATGTAGTCCAAATAGCTGGTTCTACAACTGAATAGCACCGAAATATTCGGGTATTTCGAAATGTCGCTTAGAAACGCTCTGATATGATTTTGCCAGTCGTCTCGGTATGAGCCTTCATTAATTACATAAACAATAATTAGAGTTCTTCCTTTATGTGCCTCCCCAGCAGCATCCAAAGCTCCTAAAACCTGTGCGTTAGTGTAGTTCGATAAGTCTAATGAACTCCTGAGAGTATTTAGCGGATTACCTCCCTCATAATGTTGTCCCAACAAAAATACTGTTGGTTGGCGTTCATCAATTCGGCGAAGACTCAAGTCACACAATAAATGTGATTTCCCTATACCAGCCTTACCATATAAAAGAGCTGCTCTATTTACTGCAACCTCGATTAATTTTGATCGTAAGAAGTAGGCAAATTCTCTATATCCAAAAAAAAGGCCCCTAATTATAGAGTACTCGCCACTGAATGACCTTCTAATCTCAGTAACATCTCCATTGTCGTGTTGTACAATTTTACCTTCATAATTTAAAAGCTCTTCGCACAAAGCTTTTATTTGATCTAAGTTTTGAAGAAAGCTCCTGTTCTTCAAATTATTACTGATCAGGTCAATAATTTTCAAACTAATGCTCTCTAAGCTATCAATCCACTCTTTATCTAAAAGCCTTGCTTGTAAGCTCTTAGCATCCTTATTCCCAAACTTGCTATAAAACTGATCATGCTGATCATTGAGTTTGCTCTTCTTTTCGTTAAGTTTTTTCCACCACTTAGCACTTGTCCCAAGTGCATCGAAGTTCGCAGCCACAGGTAAATCAATATGAGATTCTGGCGTATACCTATCACCAAGGCTATCCTTTGATCTACGCACAATTGATTTAAATGCGTCCATGCCCAAAATTGGTTCGTTAAACCAGTAAAGTGCTCGCCCTGAGTATTTAGGATCATCTATAGACAAAAAATGAGTAAGCTCATGCTTTCCCCAAACTTCAAATTCAATATCACGGCCTTTTTCTTCCGCGAGAACGCCCCAAGATTTCACCCTCTTATTCCATTCATCAAGAATAGACACTACCTGTTTACCACCTCGTCCGATTTTACGACTATCTGTTCTATCAAGAGGCAGGCAAACAATATATTTTTTTAGATCAGGATGC
>CAYZUW010000453.1:0-3101 GCA_964481325.1 uncultured Saprospiraceae bacterium | reverse complement strand
GATTTTTCTTTTTTGAAATTCAGTGATGCCTGAGCATCAGTGGATTGAGAAAATGAAAAATTTCGCCAAAAGAGTCATTTTGTGGTTTCGTGACTTTTCGGAATAGACTCAATTATCAATAGTGAGATTAGATTATTAGATGAGTATACAAAGCCAAGTAATTAATAAAGTTGAGGAATTTGTGACTGATTTTTTTCAGCAAAAGATGCCTGAACAGTATGTGTATCATGATTTTGAGCATACGCGTCAGGTGGTGGACGCAGTCAATGAATTATCGGTTTATTTTGAGTTGTCAGACCAGCAGAAGGAGCTGCTTCAAATCGCAGCTTGGTTTCACGACACCGGCTATACAGAAGGTCCCAAGGGGCATGAAGAAAGAGGCTGTCAAATAGCGGCGGACTGGATGGCGCAACAATCTTACACGCAAGAAGATATAGACGCGGTAGAGGTGCTCATCATGGCGACAAAACTACCTCAAAATCCAAGTACGGAGTCAGAACAGATTATGGGAGACGCAGATTTGTCCCATCTTGGTAAGACAACCTATTGGGAGCGATGCGATCTAGTTCGGCAAGAAATGGCTACTTTGAGTGGTCAACATATGACAGAAAAAGAATGGATAGAGTTTGAACTTCAGTTCATGGAGAACCATGACTATCACACCGAGGCAGCTAAAAACTTGTACGATAAACGAAAACAGAAGTACGTACGAGAGTTGCTAAAACAAAAAATAAGATTGTACCCGAGTGAGGGATTTCCGACAGATCCTGATGATGTATTTGCGGAAAAAGCAAAGAAATTCAAGAAGCCTACGACAGCCATCGCGGCACAAATCGTCTCTAACTCGAAGCCCGAAGATACAGCCATCAATAATATCAAACTAGGTAGAGGGGTAGAGACGATGTATCGAACTACCTATCGCACGCATGTAAATCTGAGTAGCATTGCCGACAACAAGGCGAATATCATGCTGAGTATAAATGCGATTATCATCTCCATTGTATTTGCCAATCTAGTTCCTAGGTTGGAAGATGATCCCAATTTGCTATTGCCTACGGCAGGCTTAATAGTGACTTGCCTCATTGCCATCATATTCGCAACGCTCTCTACGAGACCAAAAATCACCGAAGGTAAGTTTACGAGAAAAGACATTGAGGAGAAAAAATCGAATCTCCTTTTCTTTGGTAATTTTTACAACATGGAACTCAAAGATTATGAGTGGGGGGTAGAAGAAATGATTAAGGACGAAGACTTTTTGTATTCTTCTATGACGAGAGATATCTATTGGTTAGGAAAAGTACTCGCCAAAAAATATCGCTACCTGAGTATTTGCTATGGAGTGTTTATGTATGGCTTGATACTTACCGTAATTCTATTTTTGATATCGTATTTCGTAAAAGGGTTTTAATCGTATTGGCTTTTATTACTTTGTATAACTTACTGTGCGTGAGACATTATTAAGATTAGAGATTAATTAAACTCCATTACCAATTTACCCTTAAATTGATAGGTTTGGAATTGAGCAGTGAAGGACCCTTTCAGAAAGATAAAAATGGCGCAAGCTATGTATTCAATTATAGATTTTCGACAGTAGGCTTGCTCACCCAGTTAGGTATAGATTTCAGAGGAGAAGAAATAGATTTTCAAGATTTTGCATTCAATCTTAGCTTTCCCACAAAGAAGGGAATCTTCAAAGTATTCGCCATAGGTGGATTGAGCAATAATGTTTTTACTGCACCACTAGACGAGACGGAAAGAGAAGAAGAAAAAGACAATACCAATATCGATTTTAGTGGAGACATGGGATTGTAAATAATTTTTCTGTAATCAATGGTTTAGATGGCGTAGATATAATGCCATTAGCTAGTGAGGGTGAAGGTAGGAATATAGATATAGAAACAAGTGTACGGAAAACGCCTGAATATTTCGGCTGGACTTGGGGAGCCAATGCGACTATATACCAGTCAGCGTATAGAACAAATTCAAACGAATGACTAGATACTCGTTTTGATGGACGCTATATATTCAACCTACATATCGGAAAAGAATGGGTTAGAAAAGCAAAGGCTACCTTAGGGGTGCATATTAGGGCAAATTACCTAGGTGGTTTTCGAACTACTCCTATAGATTTGGATGCTTCTCGACAGGCAGGGCTAACTGTCTTTAATGACTCGGCTGCTTTTTCGCTTCAACAGGATGATTATTTTAGAGTAGATTTAAGTATTTTTAGAAAGGTTGAACACAAAAGAGTTACCAGCACTATCTCGCTAGATATACAAAACGCTTCTAACCAAAAAAATGAAGCCTTTAGTTTTTATGATAGTCTTCTGGATCGTGTGGTCAGAAGAGAACAATTGGGTATCTTGCCTATCATCAATTATAGAATACAATTTTGAAAATTCTAAATGGAATATTGGCACTACTATTTGTGCTATTTGCCTATTGGCAATTCAACGATCCAGACGCCTTGATATGGGTAATTATTTATTTAATGATCGCTGCTTTGTCAGTCTATGCGATTTTCAAGAAAATCGATAAGCGCATATTGATCTTTTTGTTGATATTCTTTTTCATTTATACATTGAGTTACACGCCTTATATTCTAGCCTGGGTTCAACAAGGGATGCCGAGTATTGTGGATGAGATGAAGGCCTCCACACCGTACATAGAATACACCCGTGAGTTTTTAGGTTTGCTGATTTGTTTGATGGCGGTTGGGTATCATTACTTTTTTAGTAGGAGAGTAGTATAATTGAAGTTATTCTTTATCCTTATTTTAGCCTTACTAAATCAATATTAGGGACAGCAGGAGATTTTGCAAATCAAAACCAATGCAGAAACTACAAACCTATAGATAACGTTAAGTTTAATATTGGCTTATAAAAAAGAAGGTGTTAATATGTAGTGGCTAAAGGCCAACTGCCAATTGCTAAAAGTTGAAAATGACTACCGAAGATTATAAAAAAATATTACCCACCATTCCTACCGACCCAGGAGTATATCGCTTTAGAGATAAAGAGAATACAGTCTTGTACGTTGGGAAGGCTAAAAATATAAAGAAACGGATTGCTTCCTATTTTGGGGAGAAGAAGCATATGCTG
>CAYZUW010000452.1:0-3104 GCA_964481325.1 uncultured Saprospiraceae bacterium | reverse complement strand
TGAGTATAAATTAACAGTTATATTACTAAAAAAAGCTATCGTTCGAGTTCTTAGAAATCAATAATTAAATGAGATTATCAAAAACCATTTTACCCATAATGTTAATGTTTAGCTTTCTGCTAAGCATCCAAGCCCAAGACAGACATTTTACCTTATTCGACTTTGCCCCCTTAGTGATAAATCCAGCTTACACTGGGGCCTATGAGGGCACTGTTAGGGTAGGAGGATTATTCAGAGATCAATCATTGAATATACCCGGTTTGTCCAATGTTTATCTTACACAAGATTTTTATGTGGACGCCCCCTTACTGAATGTGAGAAAAAGAGATTGGGTTGGTGTGGGAGTTAATTTTTACAATGACAAGGCAGGTACTTTTGGTCTAAGTTATCAGACTTTTCATGCTTCTGTAGCCTACCACTTGTCTCTAGATAATAGAAACAACAACGTACTTACCTTGGGTATACAAGGTGGACAAATTGTACGGTCCATTTCTGGCTTTAGAGAAAGAGGTGTCACGCCTTTCGAAGATGTAATCGCTGTAGATCCATCTGGGGATATGTTGAGCCCATTTGGTACGACTGGCGGAGGAATGAACGATGATCCATCTGCAAACTTTTTTGATTTGAATGCAGGATTGCTTTTGAAATCAAAAATAAACGAAGCAACAAATATTGAACTAGGATTTTCTTTACAGCATATTACCAGAAATTTTGTTTTTGGAGATTCGACTGGAACAAGAAATACCTATTCATTTTTGGATTTAGGGAGAGATAACGATGATTTTACGATACCAACTTTATTTGTTTTACACGGTAAGTACAATGTAGATTTGACAGATGTATGGTCCATAACTCCTTCATTTTTATTCCAACAATCGCGTAATCAGAATGAAGCCGTCATACAATTTTTAGGAGGATATACGTTACTTAAAAGAGAGACACGTGATGATGGTCGCAAAGGTAGACTCATCAAAGATAAAGACGCCCCTAAAATAAATTTTGGTTTAGGGTATAGGTTAGGAGATGCTTTGCAAGTATTAGTAGGTTTTCAAAAAGGAGATTTTAGGGCTGGTATAGGATATGATTTGACATTGTCTACTTTAGCAGATGCTAATAATCGAAATGGAGCTGTCGAAATCGCTGCGAACTACATTTTCCGAATCTACAAGCAACCAGAAGTAGATCCAGCAATCCTTTGTCCAAAATTCTAAATTTAACCAAGAAGACATGACTGATATGAAATTTATAATGTCACTTATAATAGTGTGCTTAGCTACTATAGTAGTTTATGCTCAGCCAATCAACAAGAGTTCTACCGAACAGTTAAGGGTTTTTGGAACGGAACTATATGAGAATGGTGATTATATCAATGCCATTGAAAAACTCAAAGAATATTACAAAGAAGAAAGAGATAACATTGAGGTGGCCTATATGTTAGCAGATGCTAGCTACAAAATCAAGGATTTTAAGTACGCAAACTCTCGCTACAAACTACTCTTCAAAAAAGATGAAGATGGGGAATTCAATAAAGATTTATTTAATTATGGTCGCTCCTTAAAAATGATGGGGGAGTATGAATTGGCTTCCGACGTCTTAGAAAAATTTATTGAATTTACAGATAATGAAGGCTTACGGGAGTTGGCAAAAATCGAATTTGATGGCGCACAGCAAGCTGACGATATGCTTGAAACCTTAGGCCTTTCCGTAGAACGGTTAAAGTCTAAAGAAATCAATTCGAAGCAATCTGAATATTCTCCATCTTATGCATCCGATGGTCAGACGATGTACTACGCGTCGCTAGCTACTAACAAATTGATTGTTTTAGACGGCTCTGCCGAAGAAGACTATCATTTGAAAATATATAAATCTAAAAAAGGAGAAAAAGGCAAGTGGGAAAAACCTACTGTTTTGAGTTCGGAAATCAACCGTGAAGACTTTCATACAGGCAACGTGAAAATCTCTCCAGATGGTCAAGCTATGTATTTTACTAGAGCTGAAATTGATCCTTCTACCAATGAAGTGACTAGTAGTAAAATTTATGTGAGTTTTGGTTCAGATGGAGATTGGGGGCCTGCCCAAGAAGTGCAAGGCGTTAACGGTGCTTATCTTGCGAAACACCCTGCGATAGGAGAATTGTTTGGTAGAGAAGTGATGTATTTTTCTTCTGATATGGAAGGTGGAGACGGTGGATTTGATATCTATTACGCTACCAATAAAGGAGATGGTGTGTTTGGTGATCCTGTAAGATTGCTGCAAGTAAATACGCCTGGTGATGAAGAGACACCTTTTTATAAAGATGGTAACCTATATTTTAGTTCTACTGGGTTCCCTGGTTTAGGAGGATATGATATATTCTACTCTACTTGGGATGGAAAGAGATGGAGCAACCCAATCAATATGGGTAAAGGTTACAATTCGCCATTAGATGATTTATTCTTTTCATTAAGCCCAGATGGCTATAATGGATTTTTGACATCCAACAGAGAAGGAACTTCATCAGTAGAATCATCTACTTGTTGCAATGATATCTATGAGGTCGCCTTAGAAAAAGTAGAAGCAACCTTAGTAACTGGTGCTTTTACCGAAGATAAAAAACCTATTGATAGTACAGATTTTCAATTGATTGAAATCGTGGGCGGGAGTCTAGGGAAAACAGACGCCAAAAACTCTGACAAAACAAATAAGGTAAATTACGCTTTAGAGTTAGAAAAAGCATACATGATAATTGCTTCTAAAGATGGTTACTTTCCAGATACTTTAGAGTTTAATACAGTAGAGTTAGATGAGTCTACAGATTTTGCTAAAGTACTTTATTTGAAGAAAAAGCCAGCACCGCCAAAGCCTCCTAAGGAGCCAGAGTTTGACGTCATTACGATCAATCAGCCAATAGAGTTGAAAAACATATTGTATGATTTTGATGACGATAAGATTCTGCCAGAAGCAGAGATAGATTTGAACGTAATTCTGAATTTAATGAACCAATATCCAGAGATGAAAATTCAATTGAATTCACATACGGATGCTCAAGGTAAAGACAAATACAATCAAGAATTATCACAACGTCGTGCTTCTTCGGCTAAGCGTTGGTTGATACAAAATGGTAT
>CAYZUW010000451.1:0-3116 GCA_964481325.1 uncultured Saprospiraceae bacterium | reverse complement strand
AAGGAGACTCTATTCATATCCTAAAAAATCAGACCCTGTATAAAAAATACCACTTGGTAGACGTCGCCTATTCCCTAAAGGCACAAACCGCAATCCAATACAGCGAAGATCAATACACCTTCGAAACTATTGATGGTCAAGTCCTCTCCATCTCAAAACCTGAACTCAGCGAAAAAATAAAAAGTACACATCTCCCCAATAAAACATTTTTACTCGGTACAGATCAGTATGGTCGAGATGTTTTTAGTCGCCTAATTATAGGTGTTCGCATTTCTTTATTGGCTGGTCTCATCGCCGTCATCATATCGGTCCTCCTTGGCACCACGCTCGGTATGCTGGCTGGATTCTATGGCGGTAAAGTAGACAGTCTCATCTCCTTTTTCATCAACACGGTTTGGTCCATCCCTACCCTATTGCTAGTTTTCGCCATCGTCATCGCGCTGGGCAAAAGCATCACCAATATTTTTCTCGCAGTGGGTCTCACCATGTGGGTAGAGGTCGCGCGTATCGTGCGGGGGCAAGTCCTTACACTACAAAAAGCACCCTATATAGAAGCCATGAAAGTAATGGGTACTCCGATGCCGCGCATCATGCTTCGCCATTTACTGCCCAATCTCATGGGCCCCTTATTGGTCATCGCCGCTGCTAATTTTGCCACCGCCATTTTACTCGAAGCAGGTTTGAGTTATCTTGGTTTCGGCATCCAACCACCTACTCCGAGTTGGGGCACTATGCTCAACGAGCACTACGGTTTCGCCATAAGTGGCAAACCAATGCTGGCGCTCATTCCTGCACTAGCTATTTTGTTATTGGTTCTCTCATTCAATCTGGTTGGGAATGGTTTACGGGATGCCTTAGACGTGAAAGAGTGAAAAGTAAAGAGCGAAAAAAATTGAAAATTGCTCATTGAGCTTGTAGTCATTCATAATTATTTAAAGGGGCAGCTGATCCCGCTATCCGCTTGTACGCCTGTCACTGATATACAGTTCGCCATAGTCGTAGTGCCGTATTCGCTTGGTCGCTCATCCAGCTCTACTCCTTGGCTTACATATATATATCAGCACCACTTGTATCGCTTCTATCGGGGCTGCAAAAGGAAGAATTTAGGTGTTAAAAATTGAAAAGAGAACCTGCTATTTTAATATTGTTTCATTGCTCATTGATAGATTGATAATTGAACATTGATTTATACTCTTTTTGCAAACCAGATTCTTCTTGTGGCTCTACAAAAGAATCATAATTTTTATTCGCCTTTTCTATAAATACAGTAATAGCACAAGACATGATAGCCGCGAGAAGAATAGCCTTGAAAATATTTCGCATTTTGTAACCGCTTGATAGGATATTTAATTCATATAGATAACGAACACTTTAGTATTAATATGAGTTAAGAAAATCTCCTTGATGTTAAACTTTATGTAAACCGTTGGCGTGATGTATATCCACTCACATATCCTTATGCCTCTCCCAATAATTTTGATCTTCGATGCCGTTTAGAATATTGAGGTAGCTACGGTATCGGTACTCGCTGATGCTGCCTTCTTCAAGGGCTTCTTTGACAGCGCACTTGGGTTCTTCGCGATGGGTACAATCTGAAAATTTGCAGTCCGCGCTTAGGATGAAAAACTCGCGGAAGTTGTGCGCTACATCCATAGGTTCAAGGTTATTGAAAGAGAGGGACTTGATACCAGGAGTGTCGATAAGTTGACCGCCAAAGTTGAGCGGAAACATCTCCGCAAAAGTGGTCGTATGCTGCCCCTTACCTGTGTAATCAGAAATATCTCCGATACGTGTTTCGATGTCTGCGTCTATGGCATTGACAAGAGTTGATTTGCCTACTCCAGACTGCCCACAGACCATTGTCGTTTTATCCTTTAGAAGTGTGCGTACCTCCTCAATCCCTTTATTGTCCATCGCCGAGGTTAGAAGCGTGGGATAGCCAATGTTTTCATAGACGGCTTTTATGTATTCAAAAAGTTGATAATCGTCTTCAGTCAGTAGGTCAGATTTGTTAACTATGATGGTGACTGGAATATCTTGTGGTTCGGTCATCAATAGAAAACGATCAATAAAGCCTTGCTTCAAACTTGGATCTTTAATAGTGACCACAAGTATAGCCTGATCGATATTGGCAGAGAGAAGATGCAAAAGGTGCTTTTTGCGGGGAGATTGTCTTACTACGTAATTTCTACGATGCGCTATCTTGACGATGTTGCCTACTTTCGTTTCTTCTTCGATGATGTTGACGAACACTTCATCTCCTACGGCGACTGGGTTGGTCAATTTGAGTTTGCCGATACGAAATTTACCAACGATTCTGCAGGGCAATATCTGACCATCCTCTAATCGAACATCATACCATACACCTGTAGACTTTATCACTATTCCTGAGACCATAATACTTAGCTTGGCTGTAAGATAGAAAAAGCCTGAGCAATACATGACTGCCCAGGCTTTTTAAATTTATGTTACTAAGTAAGTCCGTTTAAGACTTAGTAGCGCTTAAGTTTATCACGATAGCTACTTCATCGTTGATGATTTTATCTTTTGCCGTATTGATGATACCAGAGCCATAGTTGATACCCCAGTTAGTACGGTTGATTGTAAAAGATGGAGTTACTGCCATTACTTTACCTGCGCCCATGTTTATGTTTGCATCAAAAGTAACACTGTGCACTTTATCCTTCATTTTCAAATCTCCAGTCAATGAGTGCGTCACGTTTGGCTTTCCAGTCACGGGCTTGCTGCTCGTAAGGGTAAACATACCTGTTGGGTATTTAGCTATTTCAAAGAAATCACCTGCGCCTAAGTGCCCTTCTAGCTTCTCTTTTCCTTGTCCAGCTTTTAAGTCAATCACTTGGTTTGAAGCCATATCGATAGTAAAGCTACCTGCTTCGATGTTACCATCGTTTACCTTCAACTCTCCATTAGAGATTGTGAATTTCCCCATGTGCTTTCCACCTGGTTTAGAACCAGTCCATGTAACTGAACTGTTAGCGTCTACTTTATAGGTAGCTGCAGCCATACTTGCTTTTGCTGGAGCATTCTTAGCTGCCTCTGTTACAGCTTTTGTTCCTTCAGGAGCTTTGCTGCAAGAAGTAAGGAATATACTTACC
>CAYZUW010000450.1:0-3117 GCA_964481325.1 uncultured Saprospiraceae bacterium | reverse complement strand
AATTGCCCCATAAAGCAGCAATATATTGAGTCAAAGGAAATCCTTCTTTAGCATATTTTATGGCTGGTGCTAGGTTTTCTTTCATGGGCAATTTTCCAAACTTTTTATGTAGCTCAAACCAGCCATCTACCGCACCGGGCACACTGACAGGCAATGGACCATGTGCAGGAATTTTAGCCATGCCTTTGTCTTTAAAATAAGCAAGTTTCAATGATTTTGGCGAACGCCCACTAGCATTCAAACCGTAAAGTTGTTGGGTCTTAGCATCCCAAACGATAGCAAATAAATCACCACCCATTCCACAGCCTGTAGGTTCCATTAGCCCTAAAGCGGCATTAGCTGCAATGGCTGCGTCAATTGCCGAACCCCCTTTTTTCAAAATATCTAAGCCAACTTGTGTAGCTAGTGGTTGAGAGGTAGCAACCATGCCATTTTTAGCGATAACTTCCGCTCTTGTCGCAAAGTTTTTTCCAGTCAAACGGTCTTGTGTAAAAGCCATAATAGTAGTGAGTATGAAGCAGAAAGAAATAATAAGTTTTTTCATGTCTTTTTTTATGATTACTAAATGCTATTCTAAAATTCTAAGAATGAAGGTAAGGCAGAAGTTAGAGAAATTATAATTTTATTTAATTGGGGTGGAATTTTCACTATAAATAGACTTTAGTTCTCTTACAATTTATTTTCTACGCAAACGTGGCAGAAAATAAATAGCAGCCTAGGCGTAGTCTAGGTTTTGAATAATAAAAAGTTCTTTGACTTTCAGGGCAGTATTTACCGTTTTTCTACCAAGAGTAGTCATATAATATCTATAGGTCTTTCCAATCTTTTTGATGAGACCTTTTACATGAAGTCTTTTCAAAAGTCTGGAAACTTGACCCGATGATTTTTCGGGGAGGTATTTTCTAATATGTTTATTAGAAAATCCCTTAATACAAAAATCTCCTTTGGCAATCGTGCATAATAATCTTTCATCATCGGGATTAAAAAAATTAAATCCTTTGTAGGAACGATTATTCACTTTGGTAGATTTAGTAATTTTCTTTAATCTCTTTTGACCACTAATTGGTGTATCAAAAGCGGCTATAAAGGTCAGATACCGATTATTACAACCTTTAAAAATAGGCACCAATCCTTTGATTGAATAAATATTCTTTTTGACGGGGGCGACCTTTGAGGTTTGCGTGCCATCCCGATGATCTACGCTACGGTAGTGATAGAAATTAGTGGTATTATTAGTAGTTGTTTCTATTCGAAGTACCTGACCAAATTTATCATACATTTTAACGGACGAACCATCCATCGTATGTTTTAATCGACGCATTTCTTGGCGTCTCACTTGTCTAAAGGAAGAATCCACATCAAGGTTATTTTTCCCGTGTACTTTTTTTCTGCCAAGGAATCGGGCTACATCATCTGGGGTTACAGTATGCATCATCGTTTTCAATACTTCATCGTAAATCGGTGCTAAACTTTTGGCATCTTTAAAGATTAAATCCGTCGCATATTCTATCTGCATAATCGTCCAATGATAACCAACAGGACAAAGATTAAAAGCAGATGGACAATATTTTAAAGCATAATTGTCGATAGTTTGGTGCAGTTGTTTGACATCAAATTTATCTGATATTTCTTGTGCTTTGGTATAATCTCCTATATGGACAAAGGCATTATCTCGTAATTCATACTCAATACCTGCTTTTTCTAATTGGTTCGCCAACCAATTATGAGCATTGAAATAGAATTGTAATTGAAAAGGACTCCAAGTTGGTATGCGTAAATAACATAAACCTAATTCTGGGTCAATGAAATAGAAATAGTAGTGCAAACATTTTCCTCCTGTGGAAACAAGTAGTGATTTTTGATTTATTTTATCATACTTGTAACGGTAATTATTACATCGTTCCATGGCTGATAAAATACAGACTAAGCCAGTTTGTTTGCCACTCTTTTCAATGTGTTTTTGTACTATGTCCTCTTTTCGGACTTTTTTACTATTTCTGATGAATTCTATTGATACTTGTTCAGTTTGAGCTATTTGTTCCGCATTTTTGAAAATCGCATTTCGATAAGGTGCTACAAATTTGGGGTAATCCTTAAATTTAACGCCTTTTCTATTTAGTATATTCATCATGCCGCCACTATGAGATGCCTCATGTAATGTCCCTTTTATTACTACTCGGTCATAGCAACCTAATACGCCCTGAATTTTATCTTGATACTTTTTTACAAACTCATTTTTCATGAGTCTAATTTATTATTTATTTTTAAATTATGGTACTGGCTTCGCCAGGTTAGGGATTTCGCAAAAAATAACCTACGCAGCATAGCTAGGAGGATTGGAACACGGATTTAACGGATAAAACGGTTTCTTTACTTGATTTGCTCTAGGTCGTGTTCTTTTTGCGTAGGTTATTTTTTTCGTTTTCCCTTACCAGAAAAATTTTGATATTCAAGGCATTTATAATTCGGCTCCACTATCCCGCTCTTTCACCGCTTTTTTGAAGCCTACTTTTTCACAACGTTCTTTAAAAGCAACGCCTTCAGGAGAATGTCGAGTAATCCCGTCAAACAAGGTAGCAATCATTTGAGTGGTTTCCATGCCCATTTGATTATAAGCTTGATTGATGACCATTTTCTGCATCATCAATTGATTTTGAGGAATACCAGCCATTCGATTGGCTAATTGGTTAACTGCTGATTCTAATTCATCCGCAGGACAACTTTTATAAACTAAGCCCATTTCATAAGCTTCTTTTCCAGATACCAAATCTCCTGTTAACAACATTCGCTTGGCTTTTTCTGCGCCCAATCGGTAAACCCACATCATCGTCGTTGGGCAGCCCCATAGTCTTGCAGGTGGATAGCCAATTTTAGCATCTTCTGCCATAATGATAATATCACAACATAAAGCAATATCGCTACCTCCTGCCACCGCATAGCCATGTATTTTACAAATGGTTGGTTTATAGCTCCGCCATAAGCTCATAAATTGTTCCGTATTCCGCTTCATCATTTTATAATCAATGGTCGGGTCCCAAGGCATATTTTGACTACCTACAACTGGTCGTGGTTTTTCTGCATATTCTTTTAAATCATAACCACTGCAAAAAGCCGCAC
>CAYZUW010000449.1:0-3122 GCA_964481325.1 uncultured Saprospiraceae bacterium | reverse complement strand
AATTCTCTTTCTACTATTGCGTTTTGAAAGTTTCATTATATACTTAATTAAATAACTTTTAATTATAATATTATCCAGCAGTCTTACCCTGTTTTCTTCTAATCTCTTCACCAGCAAACCTGATACCTTTTCCTTTGTAAGGTTCTGGTTTTCTAAATGCTCTAATCTTAGATGCAATCTGTCCAATCAACTGTTTATCAGCACTAGAAAGCATCACTTTAGGTGGCTGTCCCTTCTCCATACTTGTTTCTATCTTAACCTCATCAGCAACGTAGAAATAAATAGGGTGAGAATATCCAAGTGTCAATTCTAAAAGTTGTCCACTATTGTTTGCTCTATAACCTACACCGTGTAATTCCATAGTTTTAGAATATCCTTCAGATACTCCAACAACCATATTATTTATTAAAGATCTATACAAACCATGCATAGAACGATGTCTCTTTTGGTCAGTAGGTCTTTTTACTGTAAGTGTACCATCTTCAATAGCAATCTCAAGATCTTGATCTACTTGTTGTTTTAATTCTCCTTTTGCGCCTTTAACTGTAACCAAGTTGCTCTTAGATACATCAATGGTAACTCCACTTGGAATTGTTATTGGTGCTTTACCTATTCTAGACATCTTTAAAATTTTCTATTCTTATATATTAATATACATAGCAAACCAATTCTCCTCCCACGTTATTCTTCTTTGCTTGCTTGTCTGTCATCACTCCTTTACTAGTAGATACTATTGTAAGTCCTAGACCATTTATTACCATTGGTATTTCGTCTACTTTTGAATATCTTCTAAGTCCAGGAGTACTGTATCTTCCCAATTTTCTAATTGCAGGTACTTTCGTATTTTGATTATATTTCAATGCTATTTTTATAATCCCTTGCTTTCCAGCGTCATCATCAAACATATATTTAAGGATATAGCCTTGGTCATAAAGTATTTCTGTAATACTTTTCTTCATTTTAGAAGCAGGAATCTCAACTATCTTATGCCCAGCTTGCTGTGCATTTCTGATTCTAGTCAAATAATCTGCTATTGGATCTGTTACCGCCATTGTCTAATTATTAAATATATTATTGATTACCAACTGGCTTTAGTTATTCCAGGAATCTTCCCCTCTAATGCCATTTTTCTAAAAACAACTCTACAAATTCCAAAATCTCTCATGTAGCCTTTCGGTCTACCGGTAAGCTTACACCTGTTGTGCAATCTTTTCTTAGAAGAATTTCTTGGAAGTTTATCTAATGCATCCCAATCTCCCGCTTTCTTTAGTTCTTTGCGAAGATCAGCATACTTAGCGACCATCCTTTCTCTTTTTCTTTCTCTTGCAATAAGGGATTTTCTAGCCATTTTTATTAATTTCTTTGATTTTTAAAAGGAAGTCCCATCTCTTTCAAAAGAGCTAAAGCTTCAGCATCAGTGGGCGCAGAAGTAATTATATTGATGTCCATTCCCGTGATTTTATTGATCTTATCAAGATCAATTTCTGGGAATATAATCTGTTCAGTAATACCCATGGAATAGTTACCTCTACCATCAAAACTTTTATCATTAATTCCACGAAAATCTCTAACTCGCGGTAAAGCCACTGTTATAAGTCTATCTAGGAATTCGTACATACGCTCGTCTCTGAGTGTCACTCTTGCTCCAATAGTCATTGCCTCTCTCAACTTAAAGTTAGAGATAGATTTTCTTGCTTTAGTTGGAACAGCCTTTTGACCTGCTATAAGTGTGATTTCTTCAAGAGCGATGTCCGCTAATTTTTTATCTTGAGTTGCTTGTCCAACACCTTGGTTGATACAAATCTTAACTATTTTAGGTACTTGCATTACAGATCCATAATTGAACTGAGCCATAAGCTTGTCCTTTATTTCCTCTCTGTATTTTTTCTTAAGTCTAGGTACGTAACTCATTACTTAATTATTTCTCCTGATTTTTTTGAATATCTTACCAACTTCCCATCTTCTAATTTTCTACCTACTTTTGTAGGTTCTCCGTTAGCTGGATCTAGCAACATAAGATTTGAAATATCAATAGGCCCCGCCTTATCTATAATTCCCCCTGCATTTTCTGCCGTTGCTTTGGTGTGCTTCTTTCTTATATTAACACCGTCCACAATAGCTCTATTCTTAGCTGGGAATATTTGCAAAACTTCACCAGAAAGACCTTTATTAGAACCAGATATCACCTTTACCTGATCTCCTTTCTTGATCTTAATTTTATGCTTAAAATTTAATACTTTCTTGTAAGGCATAATATTCTTAATTTATATTACCTCAGGGGCTAATGAAACAATTCTCATGTAATCCTTGTCTCTAAGCTCTCTAGCTACAGGTCCAAAAATACGAGTTCCTCGAGGTTCGTCTGAATCGCTTAACAATACAACTGCATTGTCATCAAATCTGATATACGTACCGTCACTTCTTCTGATTTCTTTCTTTGTGCGGACAATGACTGCCTTAGAAACGGTACCTTTTTTAACTCCACCAGGTGAAGCATCTTTAACAGATACAACTATGACATCTCCAATTGAAGCGTATCTTCTCTTAGAACCACCTAATACTCTAATGCAAAGCACTTCTTTTGCACCACTATTATCAGCTACTTTTAATCTACTTTCTTGCTGTATCATTTTAATTTTATTTTGAGAGCCATTTGGCCTACAATTATTTTGCTTTCTCTAGCACTTCAACTAAGCGCCATCTTTTTCTTTTACTTAGTGGTCTTGACTCCGTAATTCTAACTGTATCTCCAACTGTACATTGGTTTGATTCGTCATGTGCCATGAACTTCTTTGAACGCTTCACGAATTTTCCATAGATAGGGTGACGAAGTCTTCTTACTACGTTAATTGTGATACTTTTGTCCATAGATGCGCTAGTCACTACACCTACCACTACTTTTTTATTTGTTGTTTCAGCCATAATTCAAATAATGTTTAGATATAACTTATCTTCTTCGTTCTCTAATTTTTGAACGATTTGCTATTTCCTCTTCAGACATAGCAGCAATCTCTCTTCTTCTAATCTCTGTCTTCAGACGAGCAATATCTTTTCTAGCTTCAGTCAATACCAATGGATTGTATAAACCTCTAACTGCTTGGTCAAATTTTAACTTACCATTA
>CAYZUW010000448.1:0-3125 GCA_964481325.1 uncultured Saprospiraceae bacterium | reverse complement strand
GACTATAGTCTAGCAGAGAGATACTTAGGTAACCTCGGTGGTGGAGAAAGCAAAAAAGTTATTAGAGAAGAAATAGACGCTGTAACAGCACATCTCTACCTCAAGCAAAAAAGATATGATTCGGCTATTCCGTATTTGGAAAAAGCGATTGAAAAATCACCAGATAAAAATGATAAAGCTAGATATAGTTTTATTCGTGCGCAATTAGCTGAAAGAAATAATAATGATGCGCTAGCAGCAGAATACTTTACGAAAGCCATTAAGTACAGTAATAATTATGAACTAGAATTTAGTGCACGCCTATCTATGCTGAAAAGCTCTTTTAACTCTGGATCGAAAACAATGGCCAGTACTACTAGAGAGCTAGAACGCATGCTAAAAGATGAGAAAAATGTAGAATACCAAGATCAAGTGTATTTTACTTTAGCAGAACTCAATCTAGAAAGTGGAGATAAAACTGCGGCTATCGAGAACTATAGAAAGTCATTAAATACACAATCTAACAATAAAGCTCAAAAGACGGAGACTTACCTTAAGTTGGCAGAGCTGTACTATGAAGACGAGGCTTATGTAGATTCTAAGCTTTTTTATGATAGCACTCTTCAAATTATAGACAAAGTTGACGATCGATATGATACCGTTAAAACATTTTCTGAGAACCTTGAAGAGATTGCCAAAAATATCCAAATTATTGCTTTACAGGATAGTTTGATTAATATTAGCAACATGTCTGCCGATGAAAAAAGGGATCTTGCTATTCAACTCAAAAAGGAAAAAGATGCATTGGCTGCAAATTCTAAAAACGCTTCTTCTATTAAACCTGCTTCTAAATTTGGACCAAATGATGGTAGACGAGGTTCAAATCTCACTGGCGTCAGTGGGCGTCCTGCAGTTAATAATAGAAACCAAGTAAGCTCTCAATTTCCTTTATACAACGAAAAAATAAGAAAGAAAGGGGCAAAAGATTTTGAAAAAATATGGGGAGGTAGAGTTCTTGAGGACAATTGGAGAAGAGCTAATAAGCAGACTATTGATGGCATTGATAAACCAGATATACAAGAAGTAGCTGTAGAGGATAGACTTAATGAGGATGATATCAACAAGATTCTGATTGCCGTTCCTAAAGACGAAGGGCAATTAAAAGCAGCCAATAAAAAAATTGAAACGGCTTACTTTGATTTAGGTCGATTATTCAGAGATAGATTACAACGAAATGATAAGAGTATTGAGGCTTTAGAAGATGAGCTATTGGTTCGATATCCTGAAACGGAGCATAAACTTGATACCTGGTATTATTTATATCTAGCGCATCAAAAGGAGGGAAATAAACCACAAGCCAAAAAATATTTTGACCTAATTGTTGGTAACTTCCCTAACACCACTTATGCGCGTGTTTTGACTGATCCTAATTATTTAGAAGCAGCAAAGAAAGAGGGAGATAAATTGGGTCAATACTATAAGGTCACTTATGCCTCTTTTCAAGAGAAGAATTATGAAAAGGTGATTAAAGATGTAGATTCAGCCCAAGAGCAATTTGGACCTGGAAATATTATGATGGCCAAGTTTGCCCTACTTAAAGCTATGAGTATAGGTAATACTAAAGGAAAAGATGACTATATCCTTCAACTTAAAGAAGTGATAGGGAAGTTTCCCAATAGTCCTGAAGAAACTCGTGCAAGAGAAATACTTAGACTTTTAGGGGATAAATCAGTCGCTGTACAACCAAAAACAGGGGCAGCTGGAACAGGTAAACAAGGTGCTTTTAAAGTAGACCCTGAAGCCTTACATTATATTGCTGTTTTGATTACAAACAAGAATGACCAGAAAGTCTCTGAAGCTAAAAATTCTGTTGCAGATTTTAATAAAACTAACTTTAGAAATGAAAGTTTAAGAATGTCGAACATCTATATAAACAATGATGTTTCAAGACCAGTGCTTATCATCAGAAAATTCAAAAATCAAGCAAAGGCTATGGCTTACTACAAGGCCGCCACCGATGCAGGGAGCGACTTTTTATCAGATAAAATGGAATACGTTATATATCCATTGACGCAAGCAAACTATCGTGAGGTACTAAAGTCTAAAGGCTTTGATGGATATGATGAATTTTTCAAAGATAATTACGACAATTAAGACTGATTTTTTTGCATAAAAAAGATATCTCGAAAAGGCTGACTGGTATATTAAACTAGTCAGCCTTCTCTTTTTTATATCATTTGCATTTGATAGATGTCGGGTTAGATTTTGAAGAGAGTTTTTTAAGATCAAGATGACCGACTTTTGCGACCTGTCTTGTGCTAGCCTCGGGAAGCAATTTTGACTCAATGGTGTTAAATAAGAAGGGGACTGGAGCAAGCCTGCGACAGGCTAATCTTAATCCCCCTTAGCTATCGCAGCCTATCCGACCACTGTCAGGGAGTATTTTAATGCCGAGCTTGAGAAATTATATCGAGAAATATGCGGCATCCTATTGCTTAAATGGTATTAAACTCTACTGTTATAGGTTGAAAAATAATATTACTAAAAAGAGGCTGAATGATAATATCTATCATTCAGCCTTCTCTTTTAATAGGGCTACAAAGCCTAATCTTTATTCCTTTTTTAATCTCTATACAAGTGTGAGCCTACTCCGCAAACTTAAGAAACCACAAAATGTCTCTTTTGGCGATAGGCTCCATTTTTTGCCATCTGATAGTTTCCAGAGTAGCTTCAAGTGTCAATCTCTAGACAAAATTCTAGTTCAATGATTACTTTACGCTATTTTTTACGTCAAATATTGCAACGTATAGGCTCTAATGGGAGTCTTGTAAAAAATGAAGAGCGTGTTTTGTTTTGAAATGGAGTAAGTTTTAAAGTCGTAAAGTTATGTTAAGTGTAAGCTATATTACGATTTTTATTCAAGCATAACTTTATGACGATTTAGTCGTCATAACATATTGATAGATAGTTATTTATGAATATAATGGTGCTAATTTTTGCAATGAAATTGGGGATTTTTATACCCTTTTTACGGTAATTTCAAGTTATTATAACTAATTTTATTTTGCTAATTTTGCCTTCAAGTTCAAATTGAGATAATTTGAGGTAAACTAACACAGTTGACCACGCCCTGAGCTAGCGAATTC
>CAYZUW010000447.1:0-3136 GCA_964481325.1 uncultured Saprospiraceae bacterium | reverse complement strand
GACTAAGCCTCATTTGATACATAAAAATCGCCAAAAACAAGTACTAAAAGGCTGCTATTGTTAATTTTGTGCTAATTCTAGTCATAAAAGGAGCTTCCTGTGATAAATGGAGTAGGAATTGCGTTAATTTAACAGCATATTCTTTAGTTTGATTTTATCTTGTTTATGAAATATATCAACATATCAATCCTTTGTATTCTTTTCCTCAATTGGGTGCCTTTGGATGCCCAAATAACGCTTACTTCTGAGCGTGAAGATCAGATATATGAGGCCGGCGAGGAGATGAATTTTATACTCAACAGTGCTACGACAAGGGATATAACCTACAAGATCACTTTTGACACTAGAACCTCCATTATAGAAACTGGAAAAGTAAGGGTACAAGCGGGTCAACCTAGTTACGTACCATTTACATTGAACGAACCTGGTACTGTGATTTTTGAGGCGAGTGACGGAATCAACCAGCCCCAACAATTAGGAGTGGCTTTCTCCCCTTTCGCTGTAGGAATATATGAAGAATGCCCAGATGACTTTGACGATTTTTGGACAGATCAGATCAATCAGTTGAGCACCATTCCTATCGACCCACAACTAACCATATTAAGCTCAAGCAACGATAACATCACGTATAGAATCAACCTTGCAACAGTAGACAACAGACGAATCTATGGATATATCACTATCCCCAATGGAGAAGGTCCATTCCCAGCCATTTTGACTTTACCTCCTAATGGGAGTGCAGCCAATGTGGTTATACCGGAGGATGTGATATCTCTCAAAGTGGGTGCCATTTCCTTGACGATTTCTATCCACAATGCGGAGCCCGATGAGATTGACCCCAATGCAAACCAACCCAACGATACCAGTGTTCGTGAAGGATATTACTACCGAACAGCTATTTTGGCAGGCATCAGGGCTATAGATTATATTTTTACAAGATCTGATTTTGATGGAGAAAACTTAGTAGTGACAGGGGTGAGTCAAGGAGGCGGGCTAGGGATAGCGGTTTCCAGTCTAGACAATCGAGTCAAGGCGATGACTATTTCCAATCCAGCATTATGCGAAAACGCTGGTTTCAAATATGATCGTGCCAGCGGATTTCCATATTACAATTGGTCTGCCGCTCTAGCCAACATCGAAAATATAGACCCTAATGTGTTCGAAGCATCAAAATATTATGATGCGAAATACTTCGCACAAAGGTATGATCGACCTTGTTTTTTTACTACAGGATATAAAGATGTGATCTGCCCAACGACCACCGTTTTTGGGGCGACCAACCAACTTAGAGGCCACACCTTGGTTGTTCATGCTTTATCGCTCGAACATAGTTCGCCAGTGCAGTATTGGGATGGCCGTTTTAATTTTTGGGTGCGCCACGTACCTGCTTTTGCCAATAGTTTATTCAGTGAGAATACCCCTAAGTCACAGATTGCTAATGCTGGTAATGATATTTCTGGTAGCATAAATCAGGACATTTCGCTTTCAGGTACGACTTTCGAAGACGACAATTTGATCACGACATGGCCAGTTCGCTGGGAACTTATCGAAGGTCCAGGCAAAGCTTCTTTTGGCAATGCCATTAGCCGAACTACCACCGTTCGCTTCGATCAGCCTGGCACCTACGTATTGCGATTCAGCGCAGAAGACGACCAGTTGCTCTCTTCTCAAAAAATTCTTTATACCATAGTCGATTATATTACTATCACGGTCAATTAGACTTTCTATTTTTCAAGGTTATTTTTAGGGTAACTCTATTAAGTTTTGGTGCTCTCCACTGCCTACCAGCGTGGTCAGGCTATCCGTTACTACCCCGACAAAAAAGTCGGGATACCACTCCTATCCTTTAACTCTAACGCGGCTCCGCCTTGTCTAGCTTAGTCGCCTACGGCGAGTCGCGATTGGACTTGATATTTGCTCCCCTTAGGATTAGGCTATTGCAGCTAATTTTTCAAGCGCTGTATCCTTTAACTTTTTTGAATGAATCATTTTGAGTCCGCTTTGTGCTCAGGATGTTGACTATCAAGATTTACGCCTATCTTTGATAAGCGCTCTATTATATTTATGTCTCCTTTTTAAATAGCATGGAATATTCATCTCCAGTCTCCTCCTGACATAGATTACAGTTTTCTTTCAGATTCTTTTATAGCTATATCATTAATACTAGCAAAACGCTTTTTCATCAAACCATTATCATCAAATTCCCAATTTTCATTTCCATAGGCTCTGAACCATTTGCCTTCTTGGGTACGGTATTCATATTCAAACCTCACTGCGATACGATAGTCGGAATGCGCCCAGTATTCTTTCTTTAGTTTGTAGTCCAATTCTTCGTCCCACTTCCCTGTTAAAAAAGCTTTTATTTCTTCGCGCCCATTGATGAACTGGCTTCTATTTCGCCATTCACTATCTATAGAATAGGCCATAGAGACCTTTTGCGGATCCTTACTATTCCATGCGTCTTCTGCGCCTTGAATCTTTTGTTTTGCAGTTTCTTCTGTAAATGGCGGTATAGGGTACTTCTTTTCCATGATTTGATATTTCTCGGCAAAGTATACTTTTTTCAGCATACTTTGGAAATCATAAAACTAAATTAGTGAGCAATGTCGAATACTAGACGAGCCTTTTATTCTTCTATTTAGATATCTCAGATTCTTTGGAACAAGCTCGAACTTTTTGATATTGTCTACTGCTAACCAGAGTCCTACTATTGCCCCTGAAAGACCAAATATGAGTCTACTCTGGAAACTAGCGGATTGCAAAAAATGGACTATTTTGGATGAGATTTTTCATTCTCGAAATTCAGGGACAAGATATCAATAAGTGCTTAATTTAGAGGCAGCTATCGTTGTTCTAGACGAGTTAAAAAAGCAAGGCATAGCCTTTCGTGCTATGGCGCGCTTTTTCAGGGAAGTATAGAGCAATGAGAACAAGTCTAAATCATTTTTCTTAAGTCAAAACTTTTCATTTCTTAAACATAGTTAGTTTATAGCCAAAAATCATCGGCTTTCATTTCCATAATTCTATCATGATTTTTAATATACAAATATTCACTTACGTTCCGAATATTAAATTCAGGGTAAATATTTAGTTGTATCCTTTGTACTTAAGAAATCTATTACTTGAATGGCCACCT
>CAYZUW010000446.1:0-3139 GCA_964481325.1 uncultured Saprospiraceae bacterium | reverse complement strand
ATATATTTTCGTAATACCTAATATAAATATAGCCAAGTAGTTGTACAATTATTGATAGATATGCACCTTTGCCATTGAGCAAGTTTTAATTGCTATATATTTTTCTCGTTTTGCCTTATTAATGCGAAAAATAATCATAGGAATACCCCCTTAATCGAGCTTTTAGTTAAAATCATTACCAACCATTTAACATGTGGGATTTGTTCCCTTTAAAGGATTTGAATCAGAAATTAAAGAATATAGTAAAGTCAGGTTTTGAGCTGCTCCAGATCGATTTGACCAAGAACATGCAATACGATAGGCTTACGAAGATTATCATGAAGCAGGAGTTGAGTTCTCACTCAAACTGCTTAGATATAGGCTGCCATGAAGGTGAAATGTTGGACAAAATGATTGAGTTCTCTCCTTTTGGTAAGCACGTAGCTTTCGAACCTATTCCATATCTTTTCGAAAAACTGCAAAAAAAGTATTCGAAAGGAACTAGTATCCATCAGATTGCATTGAGCAATAAAAATGGAGCAGTTACTTTTAATGTGGTCAAAAATGCTCCAGCATACAGTGGGCTCAAGAAAAGATCTTATGATGTTTCAAAACCAGATATCGAGAAGATTCAAGTGTCTACTCAAAAATTAGATGATCTTATTCCAACCGATAAAAATATTGATTTTGTAAAGATTGATGTTGAAGGTGGTGAATACGATGTACTACTCGGTGGATTGGAAACCTTCAAACGATGCCAACCAGTTTTGATTTTTGAATTCGGATTAGGCGCTAGTGACTATTATGGCACAACGCCGGATCAACTATTTGATTTGATCGTGAATCAAATTGGCCTGGGTATCTATACGCTTGATAACTTTCTAGCAAAAGAAGCTCCTATACAAATTGAGGAATTCAAGAAAATGTACGCTGAAAATTCTGAGTACTACTTTGTAGCAAAGAAGGTATCATAAAGAAATCTATTTTCTGCGAAAATCCTAAATTGTCTCTATAGGAGACCATTCCTTTGTTTTGAAATACTTTAGTTCCTAGAGTATACTTAAGGTAATTTTCTTTTTCATGTTGTTTTGGCTAGATGCGGTACAACCAGTTTACTTAAAAGTAATTGATTAGGACTTTTCTGCTATTTCTTCATTCGTAAAAATGAAAAGAAAGTTTAACTTCGTTTTGCCTGACTCACGGAAAAAGGCCTCCCCTATTTGTCTTTCGAAATTCGAAAATCAGTAGATGATAATATGGATTTTTTTTGAGTGAGGGATCGAAAGGGTGAGCCTGTCAAGGCTCAGTCCCGACTTTTTCGGTCGGGACGGGAGTGAAACGGACCCCGAAAGAGCCCGACCTATACATACGCTTTTTCAGCGTATGTATAGGGCACTCCCAAATCAAAATTAAATAGCATACGTTATATATCATATGAAAAAGAAAATCAAGGTAGGAATCGCACAAATATCGCCAGTTTGGTTAGACCAAAGAAAAACTATCCAAAAAGTGATTCGCTATATTTCGAAAGCCAAAAAGGAGGATTGCACCTTAGTTACTTTTGGAGAAGCTGTATTGCCTGGTTATCCATTCTGGGTGGAACTGACTGATGGGGCAAAGTTTGAATCTGATGTACAAAAGGACTTGTATGCATATTACGTGCGTCAAGCTATTTCTATAGAAGGTGGTGACCTAGCTGAAATCTGTGAAGCGGCTAGAAAAAACAAAATCGCTGTGGTACTAGGTACCATTGAGAAGGCTTCTAATAGAGGTGGGCATAGTTGCTATTGCTCGCTTGTATACATAGATGAAAGAGGAAATATTAAAAATGTACACCGTAAAACGATGCCTACGTATGAGGAACGATTGGTATGGGCGACGGGAGATGGACATGGCTTACGCACTTTTCCTCATGAGGCTTTCACATTAGGTGCACTGAATTGTTGGGAAAATTGGATGCCACTTTCCCGTGCGGCCTTGTATGGTCAAGGTGAAAATCTACACGTAGCTTTGTGGCCAGGTAATGTACGAAACACCGTTGATCTGACTCGATTTATCGCTAAAGAATCTCGCTCCTATGTTATTTCAGTATGTGGAATTTTGACAAGAGATGATATATCAGATAAAATTCCGCATGCAAAATTGATACGAAAAGGAGCCTCTAAAATAATGGCAAATGGTGGATCTTGCATAGCAGGTCCTGATGGAAACTTTATAATCTCTCCTCTAAAGAATCGAGAAAAACTTTTGGTAGCAGAGATTGATATTAATGAGGTTTTACGCGAGCGACAAAACTTTGATGTTGCAGGCCATTATTCCCGTCCTGATGTAACTAAATTGACTGTAAATCGCAAACGACAATCCATTGTAGATTTTGAAGATTAGTGCTTAGTGGTTTAGCCTCCAAAGAACTTAACACGACCTGCACAAATCGTCTTTGCAAAATAGCCAATACCAAAATTGTACTCCAATAATAACTCAATCAAAATTGGGCGAGTAATACTTGGATCAGCGTAAGGGTCATTTTCTGAGCCTGAAAAATCATTTCTGAATGTAGTAGGAAATGGAAATTGTATACCTTGTTCAAGCAAAGATGCTTCATCTTGGCCTTCCGCAGATATAAAATCAGTTAATGCAAAGTGAATTCTTACACCTAACATCAAGGTGGTTCTTTCCGTACCTGCTATAAATGCTCCTCCACCAAAAACAACGGAAAGATAGTCATCGTAATTAGATGTCACATCAGTAAAATCAGTAAACTCAGATTGTGGATCCAAATGTTCAACATTACGAAGTTGAGATCTCATGATACCAAATTCTGAGAAGGCACCTTGGCTATAGTATCTATACAATAAATAAAGGTCTATATTAGACCACTGGACTTCATTTGTACCTTCAATCCTCACTCCTGAATCATCTGTCCATCCGTAGTCAAAACTTTGTTTTTGATTGGACAACATCGCCTCAAATGAGATGCTATGTCTTTCTCCAAGATTCAAACTTGCTTTGGCTCCAAAATTAAAAGCGCCACTAAAATTATGTACATAAGTATTATCGTCAAAAATATTTTGGTCGAATAACCAACTTGTACCTCCACCGAGTTTGAGGCCTACATCTGTCCATGCTTGTGCATAAGATTGATTGTTGATAAAAATAATAG
>CAYZUW010000445.1:0-3139 GCA_964481325.1 uncultured Saprospiraceae bacterium | reverse complement strand
CATATCCTTGCACCTTTATAAGTACTTTTTGTTTCAACATTGAGAATTTAACCTTTGGTCAAATTGGTATATATCTCTAATTGTCGACACCATCATGAATTCCTGCACACCCACTAATCAAATGGATTTCATACCCTTACATTGAATATCATCTATTTTTTATATCAATATCATACTACCGAAACTTGAGTTAATTATTATTCAGCATTAAATTTGATAAGAACATCACCACTCAATAAGCGGATAGTCTGTTAATCTTTATAGTTAGTTGATCTGTAGCATCATATAAACGTGCAGTTTTAACTGAATTATTTATCAGATACAATAGTGTTGGCTTTGAAAAAAATGAAACAAAGAAGGTCTATGCTGGATTTTAATATAGAATCAAGTCGGATTAGTTCTTTATAAATTTTTGCCTCTACATTATTAAGGTTTATTTTAAAGGATGCCTTTCTGATATCTAGATACTTTTTTACTTAGTCTCAAAATTAAATCCTACACCGTGAATATTTTTGATTTTAAGACTGTCGTCCTTGCCAAGATATTTTCTTAATCTAGAAATAAATACGTCTAGACTGCGCCCTAAAAAATAATCATCTTCTCCCCACACATTTTCAAGAATGAAAGATCGCTTGAGTACTTCATTCTGATGCTCTGCGAGTAGCTTTAAGAGATCGGCTTCCTTTTGCGTCAGAATCTTTTCCACTTCCTCTCCAAATCGGAGACTCAAATTTTTATGATTAAATTCATATTGCCCAATAGTGTAAACACTCACTGCATTGTTGCTTACCTGGCTACGCTTTAAGAAAATGTCAATTTTCAATATTAGTTCCTCTATACTGAACGGCTTAGTGATATAGTCGTCTGCACCAAGCTTGAGGCCATGGATGCGATCATCTTTAAGAGACTTAGCAGTCAAAAATAAAATAGGAATTTGAGAGTTTCTTTCTCGGATAGTTTTTGCTAACGCATAGCCATCTACCTCAGGAAGCATCACATCCAGTATGCACAAGTTGTATGCACTGATGTTGTTTTTTATTTCTGCCTCTGCTGTAAGTCCATCAGTAAAGTGTGTGATATCAAAACCTTGGATCTCAAGATTATCTTTGGTTACAAAGCTTAGTGTCTCGTCATCTTCGACGTATAAAATGGATGCTTTCATTGGTATAGTTTGACTAGTAGATAAATCGTTATGGAAAGTTCTATTTTTCATGTTTTTTAGATTTTATATATCTATAGATATTTGTGTGCCTTTATTGTATTCGCTGTCCAATTGTATTTTCCAACCATGCGCGTCGCAGATGTTCTTGATATAAAACAAACCTAGTCCAAAACCCTTTACATTATGCACGTTACCTGTAGGTACTCTAAAGAATTTTTCAAACACTTTATTTTGATATTCTTTTTTGATGCCTATGCCATTGTCTTCTACAGTCAGTGAAAGTTTTCCATCTATCTCTTGCGTACTGATTTGGATGTCAGGTTCGCTGTCGCAGTATTTGATGGCATTATCGATAAGATTTTGAATGATATTGGATAAGTGAAATTTATCTGCGTTGACATGAGGGTTACTAGCATCTAAGGCTGTTATTATTTGGCCTTGATTTTTAGTTACCTTGACTTCCATTCCCGAAATAATGGAATTTATAACCTCATGAAGGTTCAATGATTCTTTATGCAGTTTGAAGCTTTCTTTTTCAAGCTTCGCGATTTGTAGTACTTTTTCTACTTGGCTATTCAGTCTCTCATTTTGTTCTTTGATGATGAGGGCATATTTATTCAACCGCTCGTCTCCACGTATCTTATCTTCTTTGAGAAATACATCGCTTGATATTTTTATCGTACTTATGGGCGTCTTGAATTCATGAGTCATATTATTGATGAAGTCTTTTTGCATGTCGGATAAGCGCTTCTGACTGAGAATGACGTACAAGGCATAGACAAAAAATATAATCGTGGTTAGAAGTACTCCAAGCAGCAGTAGGGCAGAGGTCATAGACTCCATGACATAGGCATTTCTGGAAGGAAACTTTACTCCAAAATAATAGATAAATTCATCATACTTTGGAAGGTCGCCTAATTCTAGATTCTCTTTCTGATGATCTTCAAATTTGCAAAAATTTCCATAAAGCATTTCATTGGTATCACAATCATGAATAGCGTATTCAAAATCAATATGCAGGTTAAGGTCATAAAATTCCTTCTGAAGATAAAACTCCAATTCATTCGCATTAATGACGCTGTTGGTGTTGACTACGTAATAGTTGGAGCTTACTTTTTTGACCAGATTGTTGATGGGGAGCTGGCTATTTTGAGATTGGGCTATATTTTTGGCTACTCGATTTAGGGCGATGTGTACGGTCTGATGAAATTCAGACTCTTTTTGCTGATAGGTATTCAAGCCCCAATACACCTGGATGATAATGATACCTATAATAGCTATGGCACCAAAAACAAATACTCGTTTGACTATTGCATCCTGCATATTATAGTGTAAAGTGGTTTTATAAAGTAAAGTGTTTTAATATCTATCCTCAAACGAATCTCTATTGAGTATACTATTACACTATACCTAACGCAAAATGCGGCCTGTTTAGTGAATGTTAAACCCAATTAACAAGTGGTTAACAAGAAGCAATACCAGTTACATCTGAGAATGTCGCATATATTTTGACAGAATTTCTCAAGCTTGGCGTTAAAAATACTTCCCGACGGTCGGGACAGGCTGCGATAGCTAAGGCTATTAGGCATTCCCACCCGCAAAACGGTTCTCTACGTTGACAAGACCCACGGGGGGCTGCTCTGCTACGCACCACTTCGTTCATAGCCTTGATCTTAAAAAAATCTTTTCAAAATCTAACCGACATCTTCAAATGTAAATGATGAGTCCACTCCGGAAACTAGTGGATTTCAAAAAATGGAAAATATCGTCAAAAGAGACATTTTGTGGTTTCGTAAGTTTTCGGAGTGGACTCAATGATATAAGATTGAGAATCTTGTACTTGAAGCGCAAAAAGATGGAATTTAATCGGGACAAATCCTATTTTTGCTCTATGCGATACTATCAGACGCTTTGTATGGTTTTATTTCTTTGGCTTGGTCTCGGCTTACAAGCACAGACGGGTAATCCCTTTGATAT
>CAYZUW010000444.1:0-3140 GCA_964481325.1 uncultured Saprospiraceae bacterium | reverse complement strand
AAGATATATAAGAATTTCATATGTAGATTGTTTTCATTTGGTTTTTTGGGGTTATACAGGGTGTGGAACATTAATTTGTTCTCACCCTGTTCTTTTTTTGAGCCCTTTTTATATGAATTCAAATATCTACAACTTATCTAGACGTTGAGCTTTTCGTCATTCCTTTACCTTCATTTTCTTCGCTACGTCAATTTTTTCAGCACTTTTAGAATTTTCTAGTTCTTTGATAACAATCACCTTGAATGTTAACACTTTAAGCCACTCTAGAAACTAACGAAATGAAAAAAAGGAGAAATACCGGATATACTCTTGGGTAAGTCTTCACTTTAGAATTGATGCGGTATATACATCTGTTTTAAGATTGACAGATTTTCTAGTCTTCAAAACCTCATAAACAGTCACTACACAGAAAAGCATCATAAAACAATATACAAAATCCTCTATAGGGATGGTAACAAAGCGAATGTCTAACATCTCGCTCTTATTGTATTGCACAACTGGGTACTCTGTAATACTACCTGTCAATATCCCATTAATGATAATAAAAGGGATAAATGAGACGAGTTGTGTTTTATAAAAAAAGGTACGAAAAGTGTTCTTAAATGAAAAATAATGGGCTACAATCAAGATGGAAGTTGCTATACACGTAAAAGAGGTGTACAATTTTCCCCATGTCAAAATTCCAACTCCAAAAAAAATTATGGCTAGTCCCAAACTGACAACTTTATCAGAAGACTTGAAAGTATCTTTTGGAAAGTAATATCTAAGGCATTCATGTATAAATACGCAGGCAAATGGTGCGGAAAGAAAGAATAACCATTCTTCTATGGGCAGTTGCCAAATTCTTGTCTCCAAAGTATAATCATGAGAAAAGCCCCAAACTCCAACTTTAGTATAGATAAAATCCCAAAAGATAAATATCATGCCTACGAAGAAAATCGCCGGCATAAGATATTTCCATTTCTTATGGTAAGCGACTCGGCGATCAAAACTCAAGGCTATAATCGGTAGCATGATGAAAGCGTGAAGGACTAAATAAAGATAACTAGTTTCTGCTATCGCAAATTGCAAGGGATTAGTCACTTGCGTTTCTAGTAAAATCTCAACAGGTTTATAAAGGTAGGTATGCGCTACGAATAGAATAATAATCAAGACTAAAGATACTAGTCCATAATTTTTACTCTTTGCAAAATGAGCTAAACTCATGTTTAAAGAATATTGAATTGATGCTTGATAGAGGATTTAAAAAGCAACATTAGTTTTCTACTATTTCTGACACGAATACGTTTATCATATAGCTTAGCGGCAGACTCTCTTGAAATCTTATTTGTCAATTTTTTATAGTAAACATAAGCCAAATAAACACCTAATCGAGCACCTCTAGGTAATTTCACAATATCTACATAAGCCTTAGCAAAATCTTCTTTAATATCCGCCTCAATTGCTTGTTTATCTTTCTCTGAGAAAGAATGGTAGTCAACATTCGGGAAATATACTCTGCCCCGATCTTCGTAGTCGCTTTTGATATCTCTTAAGAAGTTTACTTTCTGAAATGCTGCTCCAAGGGAAGAGGCGCCTTCTTTCAAGGATTGATATTGCTCTTCATTTCTGTCACAAAATACGCGCAAGCACATTAAGCCTACCACCTCTGCGCTACCATAGATGTATTTTTTGTACATACCTGTAGTGTATACAAACTCATCCAAATCCATAGCCATACTGTCTAAAAAAGCATCAATGTGATTCATCTCAATATTATATCTGTGCACTACTTGCTGAAAAGTATGCAAAATCGGATTGAGGCTAATCTTATCCTCTATCGCTTTGTAAGTATCCTGTCTAAAACGAGCCAACAATTCTGCTTTGTCGTAATCATGAAAGGTATCCACTATCTCATCGGCAAGTCTTACAAATCCGTAAATTGCACAGATAGGCATGCGAAGTTTCTTTTCAAATAACCTAATCCCCATTGAGAAGGAAGTACTATATCGGTTGGTTATCAATTTGCTGCATTCATAACAGCTACGTGAATAAAGAGAGTTAGAGTTTTCCATGGCTTCTTCGATTAAAAATATTTTGCAACCTCCTTTGCAACCACTTCTCCGGATATAATAGATGGCGGTACGCCTGGACCTGGAGTAGTTAGTTGCCCTGTATAAAACAAATTTGGCACTTTTTTACTTCTCATCTTTGGCTTCATAAATGCGGTCTGCATTAAAGTATTTGCCAATCCGTAAGCATTGCCTTTAAATGAGTTATAATCTTCTTTAAAATCCCTGTGTGCAAAAGATCGTTTGTAAATTACAAAATCTTTTATGCTTTGCCCAGTATTCTTCTCTAAACGATCCATAACGATTTGGTAATACTTTTCTCGATTCTCCTCATTATCTTCAATATTTGGTGCTAGTGGAATCAACACAAATAAATTTTCCATCCCCTCAGGTGCTACTGTACTATCCGTAAGCGATGGTGCACATACGTAGAAGAGTGGATCACTTGGCCAAGCTGGATGTGTATAAATCTCTTCTGCGTGTTTTTCAAAGTCAGCGTCAAAAAACAAATTATGATGGTCAAGGTTTTTTAATTTTTTATTTACTCCTAAGTAAAACAACAATGAGGAAGGCGCCATGACCCGTTTATCCCAGTACTCCGCAGAATACATCCTGTGTTCTTTGTTCAGCAATTGTTGTTCGATGTGATGATAATCCGCTCCCCCTACAATTACTTCACAATCAAACACATTGTGGGTAGTACGAACCTTTTTGGCTAAGCCATTAGGAATGATGATTTCCTCCACCTTTTCGTTCAACTTTATCTCGACTCCCAATTCACGTGCTAGACTTGCAAATCCTTCAATAATCTTATGCATGCCCCCTTTTGGATACCAGGTCCCAAGCTTCATGTCCGCATAGTTCATTAGGCTATACAACGCAGGTGTATTCTCTGGTGTAGCTCCCAAAAAAAGTACAGGAAATTCAAGCAATTGACGTAGCTTATCGTTTTTAAAATTACTTCTGATTGTTTTTGAGATGGAGGAAAACATCTGCAGCTTGAACAAGCTAGACAATACTCTAGTGTCTGCAAACTCCATCAGATTGTGTCCAGGTTTATAGACAAATTCTTCCATGCCCACCTTATAC
>CAYZUW010000443.1:0-3149 GCA_964481325.1 uncultured Saprospiraceae bacterium | reverse complement strand
TCTAAGACCTGCGTGGTTTGCGTGGAATCTGTAGATAGCAGCCCACCATTGTACAACTGATTTATTTCATTATGTGCATAGGTCAAAAAGCCTTGGTATTTGCTACCAGGTTTCTGAAAGGCGAGCCCAGTAAGCAATGAAGTGTTTCTAGTAGCTGCATAAGGAAAGAAGGCATTAGAATTGAGCTCCAGGTCTGGATTATTCAAGGAGTGAATGAGTCTATTGTGTGTAACAGATAGTTTAATTCCGTTGTCGAAACTGCGACCAAAGTCACCATGAAAATAATGGTCGTTTTGTTCGGATCCTTGCGAATAATAAAAGTCTGAAAAAGCTTTGCTCTTGGTATAGAATTTTGTCTCCGACTCTTTTCTGATATAGGGAGTAAATGCTTCGTGGACGCCAGCTCTGTTTCCAAATTTGTCTTGCCATTCAAAAGATAAGGGTAACAAGGCGGTACCTGGCGATCCTAGAGAAGCATAGTCACGCTCGCCTGATCGAGCTGGATCATACTGAAAAAAAGCAGAGTTGATAGTGGTATCTATAAATTGATAAATCTCTTCTGGTTTATCTGCATAGAAATAATATACTTCGTTTCCAATTACAGGCTTCGATTTTTTCTTTTGGCTACGAGGAGGGCGTTTTCCAAATTGAGAGGGGTTAAGTGGGGTGCCTATGGTGTCTAGCTGTGTGGAATCTATAGTAGTGGAATCCCCAAGGATATCTACTTCAACACTATCTGTCATAATTGGAATAGTGTCTGTTTCAGAGATTAGGCTGTCTAGTCCTATGCTACTAGGCTGGGTACTAGGCTGCGTAGAAGGATTCTGTGCTTGGCTATAAAAAGCCAGTAGACAGAAAGAAAAAAGGGATATGATGCGCTTTTTGGTCAATGCCAATTATTTTACCTCAAAGATACTTTTTAAACACAAATGGTTTGATTTGGGTATAGAAAATGATACATGAGTAGAGTAAAAGGAGGGTTGTATATTTCAAAAAAAGCCCTGTGTGAATTTCACACAGGGCTTATTATCGAATAGATATTCAATATCTATTCGATAATAATCTTCTCTGTAAATATGAAATCTTCTCCTTTTACCGATAAAAGGTACATGCCAGGAGCCAAGTTTCGAGGTAAGTCTATAGTGTGCTTACCTCCTGAAAAATCACCAACGGAGCTAGTAATTTGTCTACCTGTGATATCTGTTAGCGCTATTTCAAGCGAAACGTCCATATTTTCACGAGCATTGAGTTCTATATAGTCACGCGCAGGATTTGGCTGTAAAGTAAACATATCATTCCTAAGCTCGATAGTAGAGGTGCTTACCACATCGCTGCTGCACATCTGTCTACGTTGCGAACAATTGGTTTCGTCAATCGCCTCAAAAACAAACAGACCTTCTTGCATATCTGAAACTAAAATGTTTCCAGATGGCAAAAATGGATACACTCCCCATGCCCCTACAAAGCCATCATCATCTGGTAGCAAAGAGGTGTCAAACTCTGCAATCCTTACAGGAGTAGATGGGTCAGAAATATCATATACTTGCAAGCCATCATAATAGTGAGAGACGTACAGATAATCGCAAGCAACCAATAGATTGTGTGGAATACTTGTCTCTGCAGGACTTCCCGCATCAAAAAAGTCTACCAAATCGATATCTGTAGGATCAGATACATCTAGAACCTTCATTCGCAAACCATGTGTCTCATCTGCCATATAATAGTATTGCCCATCTTGACTCAACCAACCACTGTGATTGTATCCCTGCTCAGGATAATTGTCTAAGGTTCCCATTAATACAGGTGTAAGAGGGTCCGTAAAATCTACGATAGCAAACCCATTAGGGCCTAAGTTCAAATAGGCCATATTGTCCAAAACATATCCGTCATGTACCTGAGATATGCTGAGCCCTTGGAGGTCATTGTATGCCGCTACAAATTGCGGATCTATGGGATTAGAAATGTCATAAATACGCATCGCAGAAAAACCAATATTTCCACCGTTGGCGATGAAAGCATATAATCTGTCATTCGGCTCATCTAAAAAGATGTTGTGCGCTCTGAAAATCAATTCATCTGAATCGTAGACTACATCTACCTCTTCGGGTAAGCCAGAGATATCAATAATTTGTAATGTACTTCTAACCGAAGCATTGGCGCTGGTCGGTTCATCTGCGACAACGTACAATAAACATCCATCATCATGATAGTCTCTATGTATAATCGCTGGACCAGTAACGGCTCCTTCTACAACATGGATCTCTACTGGATTTCTAGGGTCTGTTACATCTATAATGTGTGTTCCTAGCGTCGTACCTATGACTGCGTATTCCCTGCCATCTAATGCCAAGCCCCAGATTTCATTGTATGCATTATCAAATGCAGCAGAACCCACTAGGGAATCATCACTCCACTGTCCCAATAAAGTAGCTTGTTCTACCTGCGAAAAAGCGTTGAACGAGATAAAAAGGCAAAAAACGAGTAATAAGTTCTTCATATAATTCTATTGATATGTAGGAATTAGTTTTGGTAATCTAACAAAGATGTGATAAATGAATAAGATTTTCTTCAAAATTAAATCTTCTCAAGAAACGGACTGATAAGCTGTATTTACCCAATTGCAACTAGAAAGTAAGTTAAGACTAACCCTGTATTTTAGAGTTACTAAAATATTTAAAAATTTTAATATGAAAAAACATTTTTTTAAGAAAGCACTGATGAATATAAGGACCTGATCCGTCTACTTTAGTTAAAAACAATGAAAATAATTGTATTAAACCTGCTCCTGTATGTCTTAAAAATAAAACATTGAAAGTTCCGTAAAGAAACAGAATAAAAAATTTAATTTTAGACGAAAGGACAAAAACACATTGTGAGTTTTTTCATTAATATATATTTAATAATCAGTAAGAAAAGTCTAACAATGATAAAAATTCTAAAAATATCGACTTTTTGAAAAAATTGATATCATTCTTCAATGCCATCTTCAATTTAACAAGAGACACCACAACTAATCTACTGGTAGCATCAGCAAAGTTTTATTAATTTTCGAATTATTTAAAAAGATTCCTTTCAATTCTATTTTCATGCCTCTTTTGCATTTATACCTTTTTAATCATTTCAGTGTTGCATTTTGCTTATTGTAAAAT
>CAYZUW010000442.1:0-3152 GCA_964481325.1 uncultured Saprospiraceae bacterium | reverse complement strand
GCGTCTAGCCTTGCGGGTGGCTAAGGACCGAGCGAGTAGCGAGCTATGGAGCATAACGACCCCAGACATTTTCCGTCTGGGGATGGCCCCTTATCAAAACATTAATTATACTTCTACTTAGAGCCCAAACGAATAACAGGGCAAATCACCTCTTCTAAGGAAATACCTCCATGCTGGAAAGTATTTTTATAATATGAATTGTAGTGGTTGTAATTATTGGGATATAGGAAATATTTATCTTCCTTGGCAAAAATAAATGTCGAACTGATATTTGGTTTAGGTAAAAGTACCTTAGTTGGATCTGTAATCTCTAACACGTCCTTTTTTGCGTACTTTAGATTACGCCCAACTTTGTATCTAAGGTTGGTGGTTGTATCCTTATCCCCTACTACTTTAGAAGGAGTCTTGACCCTGATAGTCCCGTGGTCTGTCGAGATAATTAATCGTATATCTTTTTCGGCGACAGTTTGAAGCATTTCCCAAAGGTGTGAATGCAAAAACCAAGATCTAGTTAAGGATCGATATGCCGCTTCATCCCCTGCAAGTTCTTTGAGTACTTCCATCTCTGTCCTTGCGTGTGAAAGCATATCTATAAAGTTGTAGACAATCACTGTCAAATCATTATTGAGATAGTTATGCGCGTTGTCGAGCAACTGCTTTCCCTTTGCAACAGATGTCACCTTTATATAATCATGCTTAATAGGCTTGTGGAAAACACGGTCAATCTGAGCCGATAGCAATTCTGCTTCATGATTGTTTTTACCTCCACTTTCCATATCATTTTTCCACCAGTCTGGGTAATAGGACTCTATCTCACCTGGCATCATACCAGCAAAAATAGCGTTTCGGCTATACTGTGTAGTGGTTGGTAAGATGCTATAAAAAGTCTCCTCCTCCTCTACTCTAAACAATTCTGTAATGATAGGTTCTAGGATCTTCCATTGATCCATACGTAAATTGTCCAAGAGTAAAAAAATCGTTGGCTTGTCCTCCTTGATATAGGGAAAAACTTTTTTCTGCAAAAGATTCTGGGATTGCAAGGGAATGTTCTCCCCTTTTTTTGCCATCCAATCTGGGTAGCTTTTCTCAATAAACTTGGAGAATGCTCGGTTGGCTTCTGCCTTCTGAATACCAAGTATCTCTGACATCTCATTGGTACTGGAGGCATCTAGCTTTAGCTCCCAGTTAATAATCTTCTTATATATGTCTACCCATGTATTGACATCAGGGCTATCCATAATCTCCATGGATATCTGGCGAAAATCTACTTGGTAATCATTGGTGGTCTTCTCCTTAATAAGACGCTTGTTATCCACTATTTTTTTGAGGGTAAGTAGAATTTGATTTGGATTGACAGGTTTGATTAAATAATCAGTGATAGAACTACCTAATGCTTCCTCCATAACTGTTTCCGCCTCGTTTTTAGTAATCATCACTACGGGCATAGAAGGAGAATTTTCCTTTATCTTGCTGAGGGTCTCTAAACCTGTGAGCCCTGGCATACTCTCATCTAGAAATACCACATCAATGTCGTTTCGCTCTTCGCATTCTTCCAAGGCATCGTGTCCATTACTCACTGTAATCACATCATAGCCTTTCTTTTCTAGAAATAATAGTTGTGGCTTTAATAAATCTATTTCATCGTCCGCCCAAAGAATCTTGATCATGTCCATTATTTAAATTGGTTTTTAATGCTAATTCTGCCTAATAGCTCCCTAATCTCTTGATAGCAAGCCACAAAACTTAACAGCATTATATGATTTAAATGTAGAGTTTATTTCTGAGCGAATAGATTTTTGAAGGTGAAAATTGATAAATAATTTTTGGGTTTGATAAAAAGACAAGCAACCTAATAATAGAAAGCACAGTCTTACTAAAAGAAACCGTGCAGAAAACGTTTTGCAGATTCGGTTTGAAATTGTAGGGTATTAACGATTGAAATTTTTAGCTTATTGTTAGGCTTATCTTTAGAATGGGTGATCTTTGCTAAAAAATGGGATAAATGAGGTACAATAAGCTATTGAATGATCCAATTTATGGGCTCATAGATTTACCTAGTGGGTTGATTTTCAACTTAATAGAGCATAGATACTTTCAGCGACTACGCAGGATAAAGCAATTGGGCTTAACAGACTATGTATATCCAGGAGCTTTGCACACTCGTTTTCATCACGCTATAGGCGCCATGCATCTTATGAAAATGGCTGTTTCTGTATTGAGGCAAAAGGGAATCGAAATTACGGACGAAGAAATGGAGGGGGTCATGATAGGCATTTTGCTACATGATATAGGTCACGGTCCTTTTTCTCATGCTTTAGAGCAAAAAATCTTACCTTTTCATCATGAAAGCTTATCTCTAATGATAATGGATCAGCTCAATGAAGAATTTGATGGGCAGCTTACACTCGCTATCAAAATCTTTAAAGGAGAGTATCAAAAAGCTTTTTTGCATGAATTGATTAGTAGCCAGCTTGATATGGATCGTATAGACTATCTCAAAAGAGACAGTTTTTTTACAGGTGTTCACGAAGGTGTTATTGGACATGAGCGAATCATAAGCATGTTGAATGTCGCGGATAATCATTTAGTAGTAGAAGAAAAAGGTATTTATTCGATCGAAAAATTTCTGGTGGCTCGGCGCTTAATGTATTGGCAGGTTTACTTGCATAAAACAGTATTGACTGCTGAACAGATGTTGATTAAAACTGTCTTACGTGCGAAAGAAGTGATACAAGGTCAGCTAGCTGAAATAGAATGTTCAGGTATTCTAGGCAGCTTTCTAAAAAAGCAGTCCAAGGATTCATTTGGAGATCAACAATCAATGATTGAAAATTTTACTCAATTGGACGACTATGATGTGATTTGTAGTCTCAAAATTTGGCAAAAAAGTGACGATGTAATTTTGTCATTTTTAGCAGGAAGCATCATGGCTCGAAGGCTATTTGGAATAGAGATGAGCAACGAAAAAATAGGAGACGAAAGAAAAAGTGAAATAGGTACAAAATTGGAAAAAAAATTTGGTGCTAATTCATCAAAAGAACATCTAATTATCTCAGGATCAGAAACTAATACAGCTTACAGCACCTCAAAAAAAGAGATAAAAATGCTAATGAAAACAGGTGAAATTAGACCACTTTCGGAGATTTCTGATG
>CAYZUW010000441.1:0-3190 GCA_964481325.1 uncultured Saprospiraceae bacterium | reverse complement strand
TGCATCAACCAAAAAATAAATCCTATTACTGCTATTGAGACGCAAGCTTATCTGACGAGTCACCCCATTAACTCTTTATTAGCTTAACTGTAAAGTAGTTGTCCTTTTTAACTTTATCGATATATTTCTGACGTCGTGATATCATTTAGAACTGTAGTAATCTTTTCTCACCTGTTTTTCTTGATTATTTTATCAAGTCAAGCGCAGTATAAAATCTCTGGATTTATCTCCCAAGATCAAAAGATTTATACTCGAGTTGTGCTTGAGCATATTCCAGATATAGATGGACTATCCACAGTTGTTCAAAAGAATATTATTAACTCCTCCTCAATTGATGTAAACGGATATTACGAGTTCACAGGAGTTGATTTGCCGAAAGAAAAGCTATTGTACAGAATATCCGTTCAGGAGCCAGGAGAAGGCATTAGTATTACGGACGGTCTGAATAAAAATTTCATATTAATCTTAGCTCAGCATACCAGCCAAATACATATTGCCGAGTGTTCTGAAATATCGCAAGGCTTCAATGATTGTACTATTAGTGGAGATCGAGCATCACAGTTAATTCAAACCGTCTACGAGAACATAATCAATCCAATATATTTGGAGGTTGCCACATCTGACAATAAGGTTTCAGCAACTCGAGAAGAATTCATCATGAATAAATTAGTTAATGATTTTAAGCACTTTGCGGATACAACACAATCTATGATGGCAGGCATAGTTGCTCTAAACTTGATAGAAAATATTGATGAAGAGTATAAATTAGATCCTATTTTCTTTGAAAATTATATCTCTAAGTGGGGCAATATTAGTCCTACAAATAAGTATTTGAGCCAGTTCAGAGAAAAGATTGACATATTAAAATTTGTCAATTCAAAAGCACCTACTAACACTCGCAGTTACTCTTGGATTAGTTACCTTCTCTCCATATTGCTAATAGGTGCATTAGCATATATTATAATTCTCAGAAAGAAGATAAAACAGTTAGAATATGTCATGAAGGATGACTACAAGCCACTTAATATGGATGTTCTATCTAAAAAAGAAAAAGAAGTAGTCAACCTTTTATTGGAAGGAAAATCAAATAAAGAAATTGCCCAGACACTGTTTATAGAAACAAGTACGGTGAAAACCCATGTTTCGAGCATCTTCAAGAAACTCAAAGTTAGTTCACGCCCAGAACTACTCAAGAGTCAATTTCCTGAGGCGTAAGCCCTAATTCCTACCAGTATTAGTCCTTTATTCCTACCAAGTTTTCAATACTTCGAGCTGCACCTGTCATACATTGATCCTAAATAAATTATAAACAATGAAATATTTTATTGTAGCCCTACTCTTCGGCTTAAACATAAATCTTAACTGCCAGACTATCATACAAGGAAACTTTCAGTCTATGGATGGATGGTCAACTGAAATATATCTTTTAGCAATCACAAACTATGAACATGTTTTTGCCGCTACCAGCAATTATCACATTGATACTGCAAGAATTAACTCAAATGGTGATTTCACATTCCAGTTAGATAAACTTCCTTGCACTGAATGCTTATATCGGATCGAAGTAAGACCTAAAGATGCAACTGGCCCAACAATAATAACCGGTACTAGTAAAGCAAATCACTCACTATTCGAATTAAGTGAAAACCAAACAATCTCTATAACCGGAAATGCTGATCGACTCACCAAATCATTCAATATTCAGAGTAACTATAATGGGTGGTCATTTAGTGAATTAAGGAAACTGAGAGATCCAATTTATAAGCAAGCAGATCAACTCGACTCACTAATTATGGATCCCGAATTTACAGATGGAATTGATCTGGATTCATTAAGAAGAGAATTTATAGTCCAAATCATAGAGCTATTAGATGCAAACAATGAGCATTTGCTTTTGGCTATGAATGAGTCAAGCAATATTTATGATAAGATTATAGGCAGCATACTTTACGACTATGATATGAATTTAGATAAAGACCTCAACATTTATGAATCCATGAGTTCGCAATTAAACGTGATATATCCCGAACATCCCTACCTTATCCAATATGACAAAAAGATATATGATTCTAAGTATGTTCTTCCAAATGGTAGTAGTGCCCCTTCATTAACCTTACCTGATACTATTGGGAACTATATAAATATCGATGACATGGAAGGAAATCTAATTCTGATTGACTTTTGGGCATCGTGGTGCTCTCCATGCAGACATGAAAACAGAAATACGGTCAAGCCTCTATACGAGAAATTTAAGAATGAAGGATTCATCGTATACAGTGTTTCCCTGGATTCAAACAAAGACGACTGGATAAATGCAATAAAGCAAGATGAAATGCACTGGATGAATGTCTCTGACCTCATCGGGTATCAATCTCCAGTTTATGCGACTTACAAAATTGATGCTTTGCCTACTACATACTTAGTTAATAAAGATGACCTAACAATACTCGCTAAGAACATAAGAGGAAAAGAACTAACTGAATTCATAGAGGAGTTCTACGCTGAAAAATAGAAAAATCTTAATTTGAACAGCCATGTGATTCAATATCCAATCACGCCTTCATGCCTCCATCTATGGCTATGGCCTGACCCGTAACGAAAGAGTTCTCATCTGAGGAAAGCCAACTGATTAACTTAGCGACTTCAAAAGCTTCTCCGAAGCGATTCATCGGAATCGTGGCCTTGATGATATTGACTATTTGGTCATCCTGATCCATGTAGGACCGACCCATCGGTGTATCGATTACCGTAGGACATACGGCGTTGACCCGGATACCATACTTGCCATATTCATGAGCGCCAGTCTTGGTTAGTCCAATTACGGCATGCTTACTGGCAGCGTAGGCGCTCATACGAGGTGCCGCTCCGAGACCTGCCACTGACGAGATATTGACAATAGCGCCACCCTGCTCTTGTGTCTTCATATAGGGCAATACTGCCTTCATGCAGTACCAGACTCCTCTGACATTGACATCCATCACTGACTCAAATGACTCATCGGAGTAGTCCTCCATGAAGCTAAGTTCGCCGCCGATCCCAGCATTGTTAATCAGTATATCTATCGTGCCAAATTTGTCATGAGTGGTTTTTACGAGTTGCTGGACTGCAGCCCGATCTGTGACATCAAGCACTTCAATTAATGCCTCACCACCGTCTTGCAATATAGAGCCACAGGTTTTGTCGGCTCCAT
>CAYZUW010000440.1:0-3200 GCA_964481325.1 uncultured Saprospiraceae bacterium | reverse complement strand
CTTCGCAAGGTACAGAAATTTAGTGGAAAATTGAAAGTGAAAGGTGGAGAATGGAAAATAGATAATAGATAATAGATAATTGAAATTGGAAGGGTGAAAGTGCCGCATTGAAAATTGCTCATTGAAAATTGATAATTATCTTCTAGGGCGCTAAAAAGGGCTATCCGTTCCTACACCTGTCGCTGTAGCCTAGTTCAGCTAGGGCATCTGCTAGTCTCCTCCTATCGTCGGAGCCGTCTCAGACACCCGCTTCACAAGGCTACAACACCAGGTATACCACTTCTATCCCGAGCGCAAAAAGAGCAAGAGCAAGAGCAAAAGAGCAAAAGAGCAAGAGTAAAACAGCAAGAGCGAATCTGCAAGAGTAAGAGTAAACAGCAAAAGCCGATGAGAATTGTTCATTGAGAATTGCACATTGAAAATTGATTTTTTCGGGCAGACAAAAAAGGGCAGCGCATACTGCACTGCCCAAGGGCTTGGTTGGTTAAACGCAAGTTATGCTTACGACAATTTATTTCTGGTCCGCATTCATCCTAGACATCTCTTTTATCAAAATCAACATCTGGTCGTATGAATGAGACTGCTCTAGACTAGAGCCATCTCCACCATTATTGATGATATAGGGCACTGGTCTTTTTGCCAATTCTGCAGCTACACCGATAGCGGTCTCTTTGTTTATCGTAGCTCTTTCTAAAGGAGAAAGACCCGCGATATTTTTGAGTTTATCTCCTTCTGCTTCTGCACGCTTGATAGCCAATTTTGCTTGCGCATCCAGCTCAGCCTGCTTTACAAGTTCTGCCTTCACAGCCGTTTCAGCTTTTGCGGTAGCGATTAGCTTAGCCGCTTTTGCTTCTTCAATAGCGACCTCCGCTTTAGAGGTTTCTATAGTGGTAGCAGCATCTACTTGCGCTTCTCTTGCTTGTATAGCCAACTCCTCCATCTTATTACTTCTTTGTAGATTAGAGGCAATAGCCGCCTCAATAGAAGCCTCCCCTATCAAGCCTTTAATCGTAGGATTAAATAGTTGGATACCATAAAGCTTTAGAGCAGATGCTTCCGTTCTTAGATATCCATTGACACATAAGGGGTGAGAACCATCGCATTCTATTCTGTCAGATACCTTTACAACTACTTCTTTACCTGTAGCAAGATCTATTTGCTTTTCCTCCTTAAATCTAACTTTGTATTGACCATAGTTAGCTTGGTCAAATATCAGTTCTTGTAGATAGGATCTATTCTTTGATAAGGCATCAAACACATTCATGAATTGGCCTGCTGTAAAAACCGACTTCTCCAAAGCTTGTCTTATCAATTGAGATTCAACTGCACTAGGGCTTCCATAATTCTCCTCTATGTCGAGCATTAGTTCTTTGTTTTCACCCGTAGGATATCTATAATCTGTGGAACCAGATAAACTAGCTCTACCATTGTTAGCAAATCTAATTTCTATAGCCTCGCCTCCTTCATCTTTATTGGCAGAAAAGGAATAGCTATCTACTTTGTCGTAGTAGGAAACGTCATCAAAAACATTGATGTAGTCTTTCACACCTGGCCCCTCGTGGATTTGCATCTCTCCATTGAAAGCATCTGATTCTATAGCGTATTGTTTTGCTGTTGGACTTATCGTACAGCTAGTAAAACTAGCAATGCAAATGATTGCGATTATTATTTTTAGATTTTTCATAATTAGTGATTTTATATTGTGAGAGTACATCTATCAATCTCATTCATTGGCTAAAAACAAAATTCTTATAGAATTTTTTCAAATTTATTTACTGATTTACTTCGTTATCCTTCAGTCATTTAGCTACAGCTAAATTCCCTCAGTCTTGCCTCGTCTATCAGTATTAAATTTAATTTTATCTCAATTCAGAGTTTAATAGAGGTACCCATAATTAAATGTGGTTAACGGGATCCTATTTTTAAACATAGCCATCATTGTCTTCCTCCGCTTGGTCCTTCTTTTTAAGCTTGCCTTTTATGTAGTCAATCCCTTGAAAAACACCTACGGCAGTGATGAATATAGTCGCAATAGGAATCATTGCCTTTGCCAAAAATGGTAACATTATATTGGATTTTATGCCCTATGTAGGGTGTTAATAATCAATTCGTTTGTTATAATATTAACATTTCCTTCACACTCAAAATTCCTTTTGTATCGGGCTTTACGATGAACAAAGTGAAACTTTCGACGAATGGAGGAGAAAATAGAATGGGCCATTAATTCGATTTCAATATGAAATTGCAAATGGAGCATTGTACATTGCAGATTGATAATAAACTCTATGAATCCAGCTGACGCACTCATACAATTTACCGACAAAGGCTTATATGTTCCGCAGGCTGATGTATACATAGATCCTTGGCGAAAAGTAAAAAGGGCCCTGATTACTCATGGGCATGCTGATCACTCTCGGTATGGAATGGATCATTACTTGTGCACCCATGCTGCAAAACCAGTTATCAAGTTTAGATTGGGTAGTAAAATAAATATAGACTCCGTGGAATTTGGCGAAACAACTACCATCAATGGAGTAAAGTTTTCTTTCCATCCTGCAGGACATATTATAGGTTCTGCGCAAATACGAGTGGAGTATAAAGGAGAAGTATGGATTGTATCCGGAGATTACAAAACAGAAAACGATGGAATCAGTGAAAACTTCGAATCTGTAAAATGCGATACTTTCATCACTGAATCCACCTTTGGACTTCCAGTCTATAAATGGAAGTCTCAAGTCGAAGTCTTTGAAGACATTAATAATTGGTGGCGAGAAAACCAATCAGAAGGCAAGACTTCTGTTTTGACTGGTTACAGTCTTGGTAAAGCGCAAAGATTGCTATGTGGTTTAGATCCCAGCATAGGCAAAATATATACCCATACTGCAATAGAAAGTATAAATCAAGTCCTTCGAAAGCAAGGCATACAACTGCCACACACTATCAAAATCAATACCCATCAAGAAAAGAAAAACTACGCTGGCAATATGGTAGTTTGCCCCCCTTCTGCTAAACACAATCCGTGGATGAAAAAACTAGGAAACGTTTCTATTGGATCCGCTTCTGGCTGGATGAAAATACCTGGTGCCCTAGAAAGACGAAAAGTAGATAAAGGTTTTGTGTTGAGCGATCATGCAGATTGGACGGGTTTATTATCCGCTATAAAATCTAGTGAAGCTTCTTCTATTTTTGTTACGCATGGG
>CAYZUW010000439.1:0-3207 GCA_964481325.1 uncultured Saprospiraceae bacterium | reverse complement strand
CCTATTGATTAGAAGTCAATTGCTCTATCCAGCTGAGCTACGGGACCAGATATATTACGCAAGTAATATTTTGGAACGCAAAAGTAATCCATTTACTTTTAAAAGCAAACCTCTTTCGTCGTTTAAAATAAAAAAAAACGGAAGTATTTTGTTTTAGTGGCATTTGGATAAGAATGCGCGTATATTTATAGTGAATTTGTTGGTTATCGATAGTCAATTAATTACACATAAAATTATTCCTTTTGACCATATGAACCTAAAATATTCCTTTCAGGTATTTTTGCTATTTCTACTATGCGGTAATGCCTTTGCACAGTGGAATCCTGATGCAGGAATCGTTGAGCCCTTGTCTGTTAATGCTACTGCAGATGCTAGCAGTAGACCCAGTTTTGCTGCTAATATTCTAGATGGGGATATGAATACCCATTGGGAGTCAGATTTTCACTTTCCTTTGCCATATTTAGTGCAAGCTGAGGATAACATCCTGTACCAAACACCTGATAGCTTATTTTGCTCTTCGCTGCCTAAAGATTCTGTATTTGTGGATAGTATTTTTTCGGTAACCGTACAGGTAGATTCATTTTTCGTAGATACAATTGTAGTGGATTCCATTGCTCTTGATACTATTATGATTGATTCTATGTTTTTGGATACGATAGTGGTGGATTCTATTGCCTTTGACACGATAGTGGTGGATTCCGTGTTTTTTAATGATACCACCATGATGTACGATACGATGCAAGTAGACAGCATCGTCATAGACACCTTTATGATAGACTCCATTTTCTATGATACGATAGTGGTAGATTCTATTGTGATGGACACCTTTATGGTGGATTCTACCTTTGTGGCGAGTGTCATGGTGGATAGTACTTTCTTGGATTCTATACCCTTGCTATCCGAAATTATTGATAATAATGACTACAGCGTTTTGACGGATGGAGATATAGATAATGATATCATCTCTATGCCCATAGTGGATTCATTAGCGTGGATAGGTATTACCTTTGATACCTTGAGGCCTGTGCTGGCTACATCCATAAAATTGTTTAGCTTATCTGATGTGGATATCTATGCCTATACCTCACCTACAGATTCCATTTTTGTGGGGACTTTCGAAAATGGTGTCGATGACTATCAATTGATTAGATATCCGATAATGATGGACAGCGTACATCAAGTAAAAATGTGGTCCACAAGCGTCATTGATATTTTTGAGATTGGCGCTTTGCAAGACTATCCCAAGGAATCTGTAACGGTTGATTTGGGAGCCAGCCAACCCGTCAAACAAATCGTGACTCGATATTGGGCGGGTGACCAAAGAGCAGCAGCAAGCGCTATTTTCATAAGTGAGGATTCGACAAATTGGTTTGAGTTAGCGCAGTTGGATCCTAATAATATGGGCGAGCTTACTATTCCCATAGATTTTGATACCACTGCAAGGTATATACGAGTAGAACATAGTTTGGCCTTAGTTGATTTTGGTCGAGTTTTCGTTTGGGAGATTGCTGCTTTTGATGCCAACGGTATATACGTAGAACCACCAACACCAACACCAGGAGATAAAACCTTAAAGGAAATCCTAGGAATAAATACCCTCTGGGGTTGGGGGTATAACCAATACACAGAATTCACACCCGCGGGCGAAGGACCAGATATGTTCGATACCATATCTAGTTTTGGACGTAACTATCATTTCATGGATTGGGACGTCGGAGACCCAGATAGTATACCTGTGTATACTGACATGGCTACCAATGGTACGCACTACGGATTCGAATGGCTTGATTGGGATAGAGAGTACGAGCAATGGATAGCACGAGGAGTAGATCCCCAAGCTTGCATTATGTTTTCTCATGCCTTCGGTCCAGAGACTTGGGATAGTCTAAATTTTAGCTCTGCATATCACTATGGTTATGAATTTGCAAAATATTTTGGTCCTACTCAAGGAAATGGAATTATAGATAAAATAGAGATTGGCAACGAGCCCTGGTTTTATGACAGCACGGACTACAGACTCATTATGTCCAATATGGCAAGAGGGATCAAAGACGCCGATGCTGCTATAGAAGTTTTTCCCTGTGCGTTGCAAGCACACGATAATCTATCAGAGCAAACTACTTTTGGTTTAAGGAATTACATTGGTACCCGAGTCACACCCGCAGATACAGCCAATATCGATGGTGTAAATATCCACGCCTATTGTTGGGCTATAGATTCTACAGGGGAGCGGATTGCCGTTGAGCCAGAAAACCCTATTTCAGAATTTAGATCCATTACTAATATGATAAAATGGCGGGACACCAACATGCCCAATAAAAAAGTAATAGTGTCTGAGTGGGGATACGATATAGACTCACCTAGTGAGCCCTGTATTCACTCAGAATGTGTTTCGGAGCGGGCAGGGGCAGTGTATACGGCTAGAGCTTCTCTTATACTCCAGAGATGGAATATAGATGAGGCGACCATTTTTTGGTTTGCAAATAGTATTGATACTTCAACCACATTCAATAGGTCAGGAATGCTCAATTCTATCAACGATAACTTCTCAGAGAAGCATGTCTTCGAGGCTATGACCACCTTAGTAGATAGTCTAGAACATGCCTACTTCTTTGATGTCATTCAAGAAGATGAGGAGGCATACATCTATCAATATTCGGATAGTTTAGGGCAGCCAACACACCTAGTAGCGTGGCGTCCGAAAGACGGCAATGACACCCTAGATGTAGACGTGCAATGGTACAGCCCAGACTTCGTTCCCTTGCACGCGACTCGTGTGATAGGAGAGCAGGTGGGGGGCACATCTATCACGGTTCCATCATATGCCAATGACACGATGTTTCTTAGCATCAATACCGCACCGACTATCATACGTTTAGCAGATAACCCCTGCATCGATCATCGAACGGTTACTAATCTCGGTGGACAAACTGTTTTTGCGGCAGACAGTACGCTTATGTCAGACGCCATATTGCCTGCCAAAGCAGATACCATCCTTTACCAAGCGGGGCAAAAGATCACTTTAGAAAATGGTTTTCAAGTAGACGGGACTAATAACTTTAGGGCTAGCATTGAGGAGTGCGTAATCGATTCCCTCTTACCCCTGATGCAAAATCAAGGTATAGCTCCAGAAAAATAGTATAGTGATTCTTTGGGCGTGACCGTGATCTCGACTGAAAAAGTCTCGCTCATGGTCGGGCTATACAT
>CAYZUW010000438.1:0-3216 GCA_964481325.1 uncultured Saprospiraceae bacterium | reverse complement strand
ACTGAGATAAGAATTGTCTTATCCGTGATTGCTGCTTCTAACTCAGCTAAGTTAATAAGCCCATCGTTACCAACGCTTAGGTAAGTCACTTGGCCTCCCATTTTTTCTATCTTCTTACAAGAATCTAGAACTGCCTTGTGCTCCGTAGAAACAGTGATGATATGATTACCTTTGCGAGCATACATTTCGTACACCCCTTTCAAAGCAAGATTATCTGCCTCTGTAGCACCAGAAGTAAAGATGATTTCTTTAGCACTTACTTTCAGCAAATCTGCGATCTGATCTCTAGCGTCGTCTACAGCACCTTCGGCTTGCCAACCAAATGGATGATTACGACTAGCTGCATTACCAGGCATTTCGTAAAAGTAAGGCAACATCGCCTCTACTACACGTGGGTCAGTAGGAGTAGTCGCATTATTATCAAAGTAGATCATTCTTGGCTCAGCCATATTAGATATTTAAATTTTGGTTGTTTATGACAAAATAATTTGCAAATATAACCAATATGCCCTTAAAAAGTTGCTGTTCTGCCCTATATTACCCACTTAATAATACTTGCAAAAAAAGGCTATATATGAAGGCATTCAAGGAGCAATTTCAAGCCCCAAGTAGGCAACAATGGATGGAAAAGGCAGAAAAGGAGCTAAAAGGTAAACCTTTAGAAGCGCTTTCATGGCATATTGACAAGGATTTCAATGTTCCTCCTATCTTTTTTGAGGAAGAAATAGGCCCCTCTTTCGCTACCCATTCGTCTAGAAGCAATTGGACTATTGGAGACAAATACACCATTTTTCATGCATCCCAGACCAATAATGACCTCTTGGAGGCACTCAATATGGGATTAGAAGGAGTACATTTAGAGCTTATAACCCCACTATCGAAAACCGAATGGGCGAGCCTTTTTGATCAAATCATACTTTCTTACATCACCTTGATTATTGACGCGAGTACCCTAAGTGCAGAGCGCCTCGATGGATTAGCGGAGTATCTAGCAGCAGCGGATTGGACGGAGGAGCAACTCTTTATTTTCACAAAAGATAGCACAAATTGTCCTTCGACATTGGAGGGCTGCTTGTGTACAAAATCTACCTTCCATATTTCCACAGTAGACAGCGTGCAGCAGCTCCATCATCAACTCCAACGCGCCGAATCCAACTTGCAAACCCAGATTCAAAACGGGCAGACTCACACTCCACATTTTTTTCAGATTACATTGAGTCGTCATTTTTATCTCAACATAGTCTATGCTCAAGCACTACTTATTATTTGGCAGAATATCCTCGACGCCAATGGTATCGACCCTCATGCGCCTGTGTTTATCCAAGGCATCATTGCCGAGGATGCCGCATTAGACGAAAACACGCAAAAAATTAATGCCACAGTACAAGCAGTCAGCGCTATAGTAGCAGGTATAGATTATCTCCAAATCGAAACTTCTCAAAAGTCTAACAACGAGGCCTTCGACCGCAGGATCAATCGCAACATACAGCACCTTTTAAAACTAGAAAGCTTTATGGACTATGTAGAGAATCCGAGCGCGGGAGCCTATTATTTTGATGCCTTGACCAAGGAATTTGCAGAGAAGGTTTGGGACAAATTTACAGATGGTTAACACTATGATTTGGGACTGTCCGCTACCTCCGGTGCGGTCAGGCTGTCCGTTCCTACCCCGACGAAAAAGTCGGGATACCACTCCCATCCTTCAGTTCTACGCGCCTCCGGCCCCGACGTTCCGTTGTCACTCCAGTCGGGACAGGCTTTGTCGAGCTTGGTCGCCGTTGGCGAGTCGCGAAGGAGTAAATTTTATTTGTCAAAGATCTACTAAATAAGAAAAGGCTTGATCAAATGAATGACCAAGCCTTTTTATCTTTATTTAAACTAATTTCTACTAAAACTTAATAGAGAAAAGATAATTATCTTCATTGTCACCATCCGTAATATTCACCTCGTCTACTCGCATGATGTAAATATTTGTAGGGCTTGCTACCGCTAATAAATCCCCAGCTTGTAAAACAGGAGAAGGGTCAGCATCAACACCTGAGTTAAATGCATCGGCTACTTCTTCCTTAGTAGAAACTCCATCAAAAGTGAAACCATCAGGAAGGTTATCAAGATTCACTACTCTTAGTGTAGAACCGTTTACTGCTTCTACTCTTTGAATCCAGTTGCTCGCAACAGGCTGGTTGGTATCAATACCTAAATCTCTAATCTCAGCATCAGCACTTGCACTTGGTACTGCTACTCCATTATCCAAATCTAGTCCACCTAAATTAGGACCAGATGCATTTGAAAACAATACAAATTCAAAAACATTATCTAAAGCTGTGCCTGTACTTGCTTCTGTAATAGTGAATTCAGCATCAGCATTATTACCATCCGTATCTGAAACTCTGATAATATAGTTGTGTGTACCTGCGATAGTACGAATGATGATGCCTTCTGTGAAACCTTCGGTATCAGGAGCAAATAAAGGCATTGGGTTATCAGAAAAATCCACATTTGCAAATCTGATTCTTTCTAAATCCATAATCAAATCGCCATCTTCCCATACTGAAACAGAAACCAATTCATTTGTACCCATAACAGCTTCAGCGTTGACTTGCACTAAAGTACCTGCTGGTGCCTCAATAGTAGAACTATTCATTAAAGTTATAGTAGGATTAACTACTTCCAAAACGCCTTCGACAGTTATATTCACTGAAGTCACTGATTCTAAACCGTTATCATCACTCACAATAAATTCATAAGTGAATATACTTTCATCTACGGGAGCAACGAATTCGAAAGTCCATGTAAGTGCATCCTTGTCTGCACCAAATAGTAATTGTGGATTCTGCTCGTCTCCATCTGCTATATCCAAATTGTCAAACTCATCCGGAGTTAAACTAAAACCATCTCTTGATACTTCTACAGCTCTTAATTGTGCAACATTCGCAAGTGCGTCAATTTGTATTCTAAATACCTGACCTGGCTCTACAGTAGAATCAAAAGTAATGTTGGTTCCTGAACCATCATCAAAAATTTCTAAAAATGGCGCATCTACATTTCCACCTCCACCGGTGCCTCCACCGGTGCCTCCACCGAGTCCATCTTCGTCACATGATGTCAAAAACATGGTGGCTCCCAGTAAGCCGATGATTAATAATTTTATTCTAAACATAATAAATAAGTTTTTTCGCTTTTAAGCTTGTTTTATAAATAGTGTATATATGATTG
>CAYZUW010000437.1:0-3247 GCA_964481325.1 uncultured Saprospiraceae bacterium | reverse complement strand
GCTAGCACTATATAAAAACCCCCGGATGGGGGTGATATTATTATAAATGTGAAATTATTTATTCCCCAATTTGGTGCGATTTTTTAGAAAAAATCTTGACAAATTGCATTAAGAGAATAAACCCCCGTTACGGGGGAAATAATAAAAATAACATGGTACAATTCGACGACAATCCAGATCGCAAAAACATCGTAGAACTACGAAATATAAAACAATCCTACGACGGCGGAAAAAACTGGATCATAGAAAACCTCGATTTGGTAATCGAAGATAAACCAGACCAAGGGCAATTCGTGGTCATCCTAGGCATGTCCGGTTCTGGGAAATCTACGCTCCTGCGATACATCGCTGGACTCCAAGAGCCAACTAGTGGATTGGTCAAATTAAACGACCGTCCCTTAGGCGAAGACAATCGTGCCAGCATGGTGTTTCAACAATACTCCAGCCTGCCATGGATGACGGTACTAGAAAACGTAGCCTTAGCTTTGAAATTCAAGGGCGTTGGAAAAAAAGAACGCGAAGCCAAAGCAATGGAAATCATCAAGACAATGGGTCTAGAAGGGCATGAAGAAAAATATGCCCAGTATCCAACACTATCTGGCGGGCAGCTACAAAGAGTAGCGATAGGTAGGAGCCTATTAGCGAACTCTAATATTCTCTTGATGGATGAACCCTTCGGAGCCTTAGATATCAAGACGCGCTTGCACATGCAAGACCTCTTGACTAGCCTATGGAGAAAATTCCAAAGTACTATCATATTCGTAACTCATGATATCGCCGAAGCAGTTTACCTAGCGGATGACATCTACATCTTGAGAGCCAATCCAGGACAAGTAGCAAAACACATTCACGTAGACCTTCCGCTAGAAAGAGATAGAACGACAAAGCGAGACTCTAGATTTATTGAACTGGTCCACGAAGTAGAAGACGCGATGATTGAATTGACAGAAGTGGTCAAAAAGGAGTAGTTAACATATTTTGAATACCTGTCTATTTTAACTAACTTTGAAATGAAAACTAAATACATAGCCAATGAAATATCTATACCTACCTATTCTAGCCCTATTCCTTTTTGCTTGTAGTAATGATGAAGTAATGGAAGGGTGCATTGATCAATTATCTATAGGAGAATTTGATATACTTGAAAGTTCATCTGAACAGGCATTCGACCTCTACAGGCCCTATGAAAGAGTTTTTTATCGCAATGCAGAAAACGACACGATAGAGTATTGGATAAGTATTGATGAAACGATAAATTCCTTCGACAGACTATGCACTTATAAATGTAAGTTGGATTCAAATATTTTGGTTCAAGGAGTTTATGGAGCCACAGAAAGGAGAATTGTTTTGTCACCAGTTAACTTTATTCAAATAAATAATGATGATATGGTGGAAGTACTTGGTACAGGTGTAATTCAATTATCACTAACTCCAAGATTACATCTAGATGATCCTTGTTTAGGTTTAGTAGGAGATTTTGTGGATCTTCTTGCATTACAACCATCTCTTGATTTTACACTCATAAGCTCCGTCATGAGTATACCACTTGATCTTAGAACCTTCCCAACATCTTTAGAAGACCTACAGGGATTTGACTTCTCCGAAGAAGTAGAAATCGGAGGACAAATTTATTCAGATGTCTATTCCACCAACGATGATTTTTTACCTGAAATCAAAATCCAAATGAACCTAACGGATGGCATCATCAGCATAGAAGATGTAGACGGAGTATTGTGGACATTGGTTGGGTATGAGTAAAAAGTTATAAAGTAATTTAGAAATAATAGGGAAGAGATTGTGATTAGATTACATGAAACTTAAACAGTTGTGACATAAAATGAAATAATTATTCCTCAACAAGGTTCTTCGAATTCCGTTTTAATTTTGAACTAAAATCAAAACAAAATGAAGAATTTAACTATTTGTATCCTTTTTATTGTAGTGGCGTGTACAGAATCTATGCAAGGGCAATTTAGCCTTGGTGTATCTGCTGGTGTTAACCGCTCGAATGTCAATTTTGAAACAGAAGCGAAGCAACCTTCTCAGGCTAGATATGCTTATTTCATTGGCGTCGTTCCAAGTTATAAATTGAATGATAAAATCCGATTGCAATTGGATGCGCAGCATAGCTTGAAAGGTTTTGATCAAGAATTAGAGACTGATTTGTTTACTACTAACGTAAGGTTTACTTATCTGGATTTCATTCCTGAAGTTGAATATTCTGTATTAGACAATTTGGCACTCGGACTAGGATTTAATTATGGCATTAAAATTAATGAAGAATTCAGAGTAGAAGATACGGAAATGAAATCAAAGAATCAAATGACCTAGAGGAAATCGAAGGACTTCGGGACAAAAGACGCATGAATTCCATCAATCTGCAACAACGCCTTTTTGAGCATTATGATTTTGTGAACGGCTCTGGTGAGTTGAAAAATATTCTAGATATTTTTAAGCAGTCTACTAGTGGCTTGCCCCCCTCAGCGGCAGGCGAATGCGCCGCACCCAAGTTACTCCAATTTGCCATCAAGCACAGCTTAAAACCCATAGCTATGACCGAATTTTGGTGGGGAAAATCGAATAAGCAAAACACTAAAGTACACCTTGCTTATTACCCCGCCTGTAAAAACAAGTGTAGACCTATATTAGAATATCTGTTGGAGGACGAGACCTTATATGATAATCGCCTTATTTAGATAGTGCTTAGATTAAGTATCTTAATATTTTACGTAAAAGCGTAAAAATGAACGTAAAATCGTTATGAATTACGATTTATCGTTATTAATTACGATTAACCGTTGCGTTATACATTCAAATCAACTACTTTAGATAAAATATTATCTATTTATGCTTAATTAGGTATGAATAGATAAAATGTTATCTATTATGAGTAAGTATAGTGTCGTTAAAGTCCCTTCTGATATCCTGGTCTCTACTGCACAAAATGTGTCCGAATTACGGAAAGAACGAGGATGGACACAACTAGAATTGTCAGAACGCTCAGGTGTCTCTTATGGCAGTGTAAAACGCTTCGAACGCTTTGGCAAGATTTCATTTGAGTCTCTACTCAAAATAGCGGAGGTATTGAATCGTTTAGAAGATTTTGAAAAACTACTGCTTCCTAAAGTAGAAGATAGAGTCAAGAAACTATTCAATAGTAAGAAATGAAAAAAGGGGCTGTTCCATCTGACTATCATGGAATTCAGAAATTAAATGTCTTCATTAAATTTGATATAGCTGAAATATT
>CAYZUW010000436.1:0-3258 GCA_964481325.1 uncultured Saprospiraceae bacterium | reverse complement strand
AGTAAAGTAAGGCCAGCTGAATCATAAATCGGTTCTATAGAACTCTTATCACCTAGGTTCCGTCCTAATGTAGGCCTAGCCGGAATCAGGATTGGAATGACCCAAAAAATAAATAAAAATTACTTGAAAAAACTACAACATCGTTATCACTCCTACCAAGTGAAGCATCGTACCTGCCATCACCCAGAGGTGCCAGATAGTATGATTGTAGCGGATATCGTCATTGTTGTAATAATAGGTCCCTATGGTATAAGCTACTCCTCCACCTATCATGTACAAAATACAATTCCAGGGAAGCATGGTGTACACTTGTGAGGCCGTAACCAAACCTAGCCAGCCAATCGCTAAATAAAAGCAAAGAGAAAACCATGGATACTTGTTGAGGAAATACAATTTGTAGACTGTACCGATGACAACCAAACTCCAAAAGAGAGCCATAAAAGCAATCTGTTGCCACCCATCCATATAGATCAATATAAATGGTGTATTGCTCCCTGCAATCATAAAGAAGATGCTGATGTGATCTTGTCGCTGGTAAAATATGCGGTCAGGCGTAAAGTACTTGTAGTGATACAGCGCTGAGCTCCCATAAGTAGCCATCACCGTAAATAGGAATATAGAAATCCCTGCTAGGCCTACCCAGTCCGTCAAATTAGAACAATAATATATATAAGGAAGAAAAATAATGGCTAAGACCCCAAAACCAATTCCATGGGTAATCGCGCTCCATCGTTGATCAGAACGTTCAAGGGAGTCGGCGATATATGTTGTCTCGGTATTCAATATGTTTATAAAATTTTGTTGCGCCAAGGTATAACACATACAATCCCAGTAACATCATGACGTGACAAACGTCATGATATGTAAACCAGCGGTTTATGCCTATTCTGTTGATTTGGAAGTAAGGTATTATACTCGATATTAATAACGAAACTAGCACCGTTTCCGTTCCCTTTGTTTTGCCGTTTACTAGACAAAATATCAAAATGGGAATAATCATCAAGGCAACAGCTATATTATGGAGGATGGAATAGCTAAAATGCTGGTGATAAAAGGTTAGTGACAAAAATATTGGCAACATCAAAATACTAATTACGCGAAGTATTTTCTCCAACTTTAGGTAGCCTCTGGCGCGCAATAAATCTATCACCGCTAGCTGCAGCCAAAACATAGTAAAAATAGTTAATATCCATGCAGGGTACTTTCCCGCTGGACCAAAAAAATACAAGAAGCCATGACCCATCACGCCACCCAAAAAAGTATTGATAGACATCCATAAAAAAAACTGAGCGAAGTACTTTTTACCTCGCTCAGTTGATGGTGTCTTGTTGATGCGTCTATAGAAATAGAAACAAAATATCGCAACTATAATATCTGTGAGCATCGTAACTGGCTCAGAGATAGTAATTCCTAATATGTCAATAGTAGGATGCGGTTCCAATGGTATTCTTCGTTTATACTTTACTCGCTATAGCATTCTTTGCTCTCTTACGATCTTTCTCTTGTAAATGAATTTTTCTTATTCGCATGTTATTTGGTGTCACCTCAACATACTCATCTCCTTGGATATACTCCAATGCCTCCTCTAAGGTAAACAAAACTGGTGGCGTCAACTTCACCTTATCATCTGCACCAGAAGATCTCATATTCGTCAGCTTCTTAGTCTTAGTCAGATTGATTACCAAATCACCAGGACGGATGTGCTCCCCTACGATTTGGCCTTGGTATATCTCTTGATTGGCAGGAACAAAAAACTTACCTCTATCTTGCAAATTAAACATAGAGAACGGAATAGACTTTCCTGTCTCCATACTAATTAGTGATCCATTTTGTCTGCCAGGAATATCTCCTTTCCACGGTTGAAATTCTTTGAATCTGTGATTCATGATTGCCTCACCCGCAGTCGCCGTCAACATAAAATTTCTCAAACCTATGATACCACGCGAAGGAATTTCGAATACGCAAAGCATACGGTCACCTTTAGGATTCATAGATAGCATCATCCCTTTACGCTTTGTAATCATCTCTATCGCTTTACCAGAGTACACCTCCGGAAGATCCAAAGTCAACTCCTCGATCGGCTCATGCTTGCGGCCGTCTATTTCTTTTATGATTACTTGCGGTTGTGATATCTGTAGCTCATATCCTTCACGACGCATCGTCTCTACCAATACAGACAAGTGAAGTACCCCTCTACCAAATACTTTAAATGCATCTGCCGTAGCAGTAGGCTCTACTCTCATCGCCAAGTTCTTTTCAGTCTCAGCCTCCAATCTATCTTTTATATGTCTAGAAGTCACATACTTTCCATCTTGTCCAAAAAATGGAGAATCGTTGATCACAAATTGCATACTCATCGTTGGTTCATCGATATCGATAGAAACAAGTGCTTCTGGATTTTCCTCATGCGCAATAGTATCACCGATATCAAAACCTTCGATACCAGATACTCCAAATATTTCTCCAGCATGCACTTCAGTTACTTCTTTTTTTCCCAAACCATCAAATACGAACAAACTTTTTACTTGGTGCTTTTTATTCAGGCCCTCCTTGTCCATCAAAGTCACAAACTGCCCTTTCTTTATTTCACCTCTTTGCAATCTTCCGATCGCGATACGTCCTGTGTACTTTGAAAAATCCAAAGAAGTAACCAACATCTGCGTATTTCCTTCTTCAATTTTCGGAGCAGGTATGTGCTTCACGATAGTATCCAACAATGGCTTGATATTATCCGTCGGCTTGTCATGCTCATAGTTCATCCACCCGTTTTTTGCAGAACCATAGATAACAGGAAAATCTAACTGCTCCTCCGTTGCGTCCAAACTAAACATCAAGTCAAAAACTGCTTCATAGACTTCTTCCGGTCTACAGTTTTCTTTATCTACCTTATTAACTACCACGACTGGCTTCAATCCCAATTCGATCGCCTTCTGCAATACGAATCTTGTTTGCGGCATCGGTCCTTCAAACGCATCTACCAATAGTAGTACACCGTCTGCCATATTCAACACACGCTCCACCTCACCACCAAAATCACTGTGACCAGGTGTATCTATAATATTGATTTTGACATCGCCATAGTGGATAGAGCAGTTCTTACTCGTGATCGTAATCCCTCTCTCCTTCTCCAGGTCATTGCTATCCATGATCAACTCACCCGGCCTTTCGTGATCGCTAAAAAGCTCACCCGCGTGAAGCATCTTATCGGTCAATGTCGTTTTGCCGTGATCTACGTGAGCGATGATGGCGATATTCCTT
>CAYZUW010000435.1:0-3275 GCA_964481325.1 uncultured Saprospiraceae bacterium | reverse complement strand
ATTTAAATGTATTAACTCGGGAAATGCAATTATTTTACTGTAATTTAGGTTTCATATTTGAGTCCATTCTTTAAGCTATTGGACTCAGATTTAGCCTATAAAATATAATTTTATCTATGAGATACTTCCTTGTATTACTAATGATGTTGCCCCTGATTTCGCTATCTGCTCAGCTGGATATTTTGTTTGAAAACTCAAAGCCAATTGATGAAAAAAGATACAAGGATATAAAAGATGATTGTATGCTTTTTGACAATTGGACAAATGCCTGTCTTTATGATATAAAAGGCTTGAAGTTCAATAATATCCCCATCAACTATAATGGAGAATCCCATTTTCTGGAAGCCAAGAAAAATGAAAAAGAGTTCATTGATGTAAATGTAAAGCAAGTCCCTAGAGCGGTGGTTTATGATGTCGAAGCAACCGGAATGAAGGATTTAGCCTTTATGGATTCGTTGGTATTAATCAATGTTCCTAGGTTGCAAACCAACTCTACTTTTCATATTCTTTTGTATAAGGATTTAGATAAGTTACTTTACTTGGAATTTTATGCGGCATTAAATTCAGTTACGGATCAAATACCGGGAGAGACGGTGGTCAGAGAACGTTTCAATAAAAAATATAATCTAGTGCTGATAAATGATAATGGAGTTAGCAAATTTCCTGTCACTCAAAAAAAGAAAATCGCTAAAGAATTCGAGGACTATGGGGACTATATAAAATGGTGCAAGTCAAACAAGATGAAACCCAACCAATATGAGTCACTAGTCAAGTTTTTAAATGCAAATCCTTAGATTGAATTTTTACTTCTTAGCTCTTCAAATCTAATATGCAATCAAAATTCAAACGCGTCAGGGATAGTAAGGGTGACCGACGATAGGAGGTCAGTCACGATTGGCGGTTTGGAGCGTGTAGGGGAAAATCGGGACGGGAGCCGATAGGCGCACCCCTGAATAGCCCGCCCGGACGCCAAAAAATCCTTATAAAATTACAAATCTATCAATGCTACTTTAAGCGTTTCAGCAAATCTATAAACGTCTGCATAGCTGTTGTATAAAGGGACAGGTGCTACACGAATCACATCCGGTTCGCGCCAATCTGCAATCACGCCCTCTGCAGTAATTTTTTCAAACAAAGTCTTGTCTGCATTCAACACCTGAATAGACAACTGGCAACCTCGTTGCTTCGGGTCCTCAGGCGTCACAATGCGGATGCGATCATCCTCCATATCGTTGAGACAAAATTCTAAGAAGCCAGTTAAGGCTTTGGCCTTCTCTAATAGGGCAGGCATGCCCACCTCTGCAAATATTTCTAAGGAGGCTTTTATCGCCGCCAAGGATAGGATAGGAGGGTTGCTCAATTGCCATCCTTCGGCCCCTGGTATTGGGTCAAATCCATCTCGCATTTTGAAACGAGTCTCTTTATTGTGTCCCCACCAACCTGCAAATCTAGGCAAGTCAAAATCATGTGCGTGACGCTCGTGAATGAAACAGCCACCCACAGAACCTGGGCCAGAATTGAGGTATTTATAGGTACACCATGCCGCAAAGTCAATGCCTGAATCGTGCAGCTCCAAAGGAAGGTTGCCTGCACCATGTGCGAGATCAAATCCTACCTTGCAACCTTTCTCATGACCCAAACTAGCAATCGCTTTTATGTCGAATACTTGGCCTGTGTAGTAGTTCGGATTGCCGATCAAAATCAAGGCAATCTCGTCGCCTTGTTCGCGAATGGTTTGCATGATATCTTCTTCTCTAAGGAGTACTTCACCCGCTCGAGGTTTCAAAATAAGCAAGCCGTCTGGATGTCCATGAAAATGTAACTGAGACTCTATAGCATATCGATCAGAAGGAAAAGCATCCACCTCCATCAGTATCTTATATCTGCTCTCTGTCGGTCTATAAAAAGAAGCCATCAAGAGATGGAGATTGACGCTAAGCGTATTCATGACCACTACTTCGATGGGTTTCGCTCCGACAATGGTTGCCATGTGCGCGGTTAAAAACTCATGGTATGGCATCCATGGATTCTTGGCATGAAAGTGTCCTTCGACGCCTAGATTTTTCCAATCTTTGAGCTCTTGCATCAAGGCATCTTCTGTGGATTTGGGTTGGAGCCCGAGACTGTTGCCACATAAATAAATATAAGGCTCCCCATTGTTTTGCATAGGCAGGTGAAACTTTTCACGGTATTCATGCAATGGGTCTTTTTCATCGCATTGCTGCGCATAAGTAAGGGTACTCTCCATATTAACTCAATCCAATTCTATTATTAAATTTTTCGGTATCGTCTCCGCATAGCCAGCGAATCACATTGTCGCACCATATCTCGCTATGCTGTTTGGCGTTGATGACTTTTTCCTCTAAAGCTAAGTCGAGTATTTTGCCAGGTAGAGAAGATTGATTTTCATTATTCATCTCACCTAATGGGTAAGGATCATCGAGGCCAAGCAATATCTGATCTGTATTTTTCTGACGCTTGATCATCAGGTCTAAGGAATGGGTATCATGCACCAAGGTGTCAAAGAAAATATTTGGATGACCCACGGCTTTACGGGGTCTTACTTTACCTTCAAATAAATCTGGGCGTCCATCAAAACCTTGGGTACGACGACCTAGATTGATGTGACTCAACTGACCACCGTGCGCAAAACATACACGTATATTTTTATACTTATCAAAGTATCCATTGAGCGTGTAGAAGTGATAAGCATCTGCACATTGGGCCAACATCCAAACCAAGTGAAAGCGCCAAGACACATTTTCTAAAAGGATAAATTTTTCTCCATCATATGGATGAATCTCAATCGCTAGATTTAACTTATCCGCCAATTCGAGAATAGGTTCTGTCTCTTCGTTAAAGATGCCTTTCCATTTTCCATTATCTGATAAGTAGTGGGTGGGTAGGCACAATACACGCAGGCCTAAGTCTTTTACACAGCGTTCTATTTCCCACAATGCCCCTTGCACAAATCCAGCGTGCACTACAAATCCACAGGTAAAGGTGCTGGGATGTTGGTGTTGCACCTCTGCGTTGAAGTCATTCTGAAATCGCAAAGCGCGTTTCATGTCACTAGAGCTCAGTCCATTGCCATATAGCTGAGACAAATTGAGCACTACTGCATGGTCAATATTGTTTAGCTTCATCCAATCCATTTTTTCATCAAGGAAGAAACTAGCGTCTGTTATAGGTCTTTGCCAATTCTTTTGGCGCATAAACTTTCTGTCTTCATCAATCCAAAAGATTTCCTTTTCTTTCAGGTAAGAAGGAATCTG
>CAYZUW010000434.1:0-3287 GCA_964481325.1 uncultured Saprospiraceae bacterium | reverse complement strand
ATCTACTACGATGGTGTTCTGGCCACCCAGTTCGATATAGATATTTTTAAGATTATCTAGGCTTATATTTCCGTAGGCCAATAAGACGTCTATGCCATCGGTAAAGTTGAGTAGGTTGAATATTCCTGATTCCGTAGTAAGCGTTTCTCTTACTCCATCCTTATCTTCTAGGACGACGCCAATGATTTCTACATTTACTTCTTCTGCCTCAAATGGACAGTCCGTTAGATAAAGCTCAAATGGAGTTTGTGTTTTGATTTCCGTAATGGGTTCTGTAATTGAACTTTCTTCCGAACACCCTTGGAATGTAAATATGGCTAGTATGAAAACGCTTAAGAATGAAAGCTGCTGAATAGATTTTTTCATTAGACTGGTTTTGGTTAAAGTAATTATACTCGATAAATGCAAATGATATGCCAAGGCAGGTCGGTCGTTCTAAAACCTGATTTATGAAGAGCTGCGAATCTTATTTAAATAGAAATAAGTTACGTTTATAATGTATTACATGTTAAACACTATAATTTTATAGATATGAAAAAGAATTTGAAGTCTTTATTGTTATTATAATTTAATTATTTTTTTATTCTAGTGAAGGAAGCGCCTAACAGTCTCATCCTTATATAATAGTACAATAGTAAGAGTTGCTATTTTTTACTCGATGTTCCTAAACCTATACTGTATAAAATGGCGATTTCATTTACTCTGATATTTTAAATTGTCCTAGTGAAAAATTAGAAGTTCTAAGTAAATAATACTTAAGGAATTTGGATTACGATTTGGTTGTAGAGGATATAATTTTGAGTGATTAGGTATTTAATTTTTCTCAATTTTGTAAAACGGATATTATCCTTTTTGGACCATTTCGTCAAAAGAAGACACAGTTCTCAATTTTTGAATTGCTCGATAGTTGTAAATTCTAACAACCTGTTCTGGATCAATATTTAATATCCCAGAAATAAAGATGCTACTTTCTTTGACTTTCTTTTTTTGCCCAAAAATAGAGGTGCTTATTAAGAATAGGGGGAGAATTAGAAAGACTAGTTTTTTCATATATAGGCTGAGTTAGGGTTGACATGTTTTGTTGTACACACAAGATAGGGATAAATACTATTTTTTTACCCGATTGATTTATGACTAGGTTTAGTTTCCTTTCATCGGACAAAGGATAGTAGAGATGCGACGGTAGGAGCAGCCCGTAGGGCCGAGTCTCGAATAGCCTGGTACCGACTGCTCGCGATGCGGCTTGCTAGGTGGGCAGCCAGAATCGGGAGGAGTCGGTATGGCCCCAAATCAATCTGATTGCCCTCTGACAAAATTTCATTTAAACAGGAATATTTCTAGTCAAAATGTCACGCAAAATCCTCATATTCAAGTCATAATGTCTGATAATTATCGTAAACTAGCGATGGCATAGCCCTTGACGTAAGTAGGGTGTAATCAAAAAAAATATTACGAAATGAATATAAATAAATTCACAATTAAGTCGCAGGAGGCTTTGCAGCAGGCACAGTTTGTAGCGGGAGAATATCAGCAGCAGTCCGTAGAGCCGATGCATATATTGCGCGGGATGCTGACGGTGGATGAGAATGTGATACCGTTTTTGTTTAAGAAACTCGGGGTGCATCCTGGGCTCGTAGAGGGACATGTAGATGATGCTATCGCGGCTATGCCTAAGGTAGGTGCAGGCTCGCAGGTGTATTTTTCTAGAGAGGCGGGAACCATTTTGCACAAGGCGGAAGCGGCGGCCAAGAAGCAGGGAGACGAATTTGTGTCGCTTGATTTTTTGTTGCATTCTATCATGCAGGTAAAGTGTAAGGCTTCGCAGTTGCTCAAAGATGCAGGTGTGAAAGTGAAGGAATTAGAAAAAGCGATAGCGGAATTGCGTAAGGGTAAAAAAGGAAATTCTTCAAGTGGGGAGGATACTTATAATGCGTTAGAGAAATACGCCGTCAATCTGAATCAAAAGGCTATGGCGGGAAAGCTAGATCCTGTCATCGGGCGCGATGAGGAGATTAGAAGGTTGTTGCACATCTTGGCACGTCGAACTAAAAATAATCCAATCTTGATAGGTGAACCTGGTGTGGGTAAGACGGCTATCGCAGAAGGGCTTGCGCATCGTATCGTGAGTGGCGATGTGCCAGACGATATTGCGGACAAACGCATCTATGCATTGGATATGGGCGCGCTGATCGCAGGGGCAAAATATAAAGGGGAATTTGAGGAGCGCCTGAAAGCAGTGGTCAATGAGGTGACGAGTGCGGAGGGAGACTTGATTTTGTTTATCGATGAGATACACACGCTGGTAGGTGCTGGAGGTGGACAGGGAGCTATGGATGCGGCCAACATATTGAAGCCCGCTTTGGCGCGTGGGGAGCTGCGTGCCATCGGCGCCACAACACTCAATGAGTATCAAAAATATTTTGAGAAGGACAAGGCATTGGAGCGTAGATTTCAAGTAGTGATGGTGGATGAACCGAATGAGGAGGATGCGATATCTATTTTGCGTGGCCTGAAGGAGCGCTATGAATCGCATCATAAAATTAATATCAAAGACGAGGCGATTGTGGCGGCGGTGCAGTTATCGCAACGATACATCACAGATCGGTTTTTGCCAGACAAGGCAATCGATCTAGTAGATGAGGCAGCTGCTCGTCTGCGTATGGAAATGAAGTCGATGCCTGACGAATTGGATCCGCTAGAGCGTAGGATACGACACATAGAAATAGAGCGGGAGGCCATGAACCGTGAAAACGACGAGATGAAAATCAATAAGCTCAATGAAGATTTGGCAAATCTGGAAGAGGCACGAAATGCGCTCAAGTCTCAATGGGAAAATGAAAAGCAAGTGGTGCTCGGATTGCAAGAAAAAAAGATAGAGATAGAAAATCTTAAAGTGCAAGCGAAGCAGTTGGAGCGGGAAGGGAAGTTTAGCGAGGTGGCTGAGATACAATATGGTAGACTTCCTGCTCTGGAAGCAGAGTTGGAAAAACATCAGCAGCAGATTGTGGAACTGCAAAATAAAGAGAGTCAACTCGTAAAAGAAGAAGTGGCTGCAGAAGACATAGCTGCCATAGTAGCGAAGTGGACAGGTATACCAGTAACCAAGATGTTGCAAACCGAACGTCAAAAACTGATACATCTGGAAGAAGAAATTCATCAAAGAGTCGTAGGTCAAGATGAGGCGGTAACTTTGGTGGCGGATGCGATACGGCGTTCGCGTACAGGATTGGGCGATAAGAAAAAACCGATTGGTTCGTTTTTGTTTCTCGGGACTACAGGGGTTGGAA
>CAYZUW010000433.1:0-3291 GCA_964481325.1 uncultured Saprospiraceae bacterium | reverse complement strand
AGACGCCGCCCCTTTTCGGGCGGTGGCCGAGCCGTATGGCGAGCCCCGTATCGTAGCGACCGCTATATCAAATAATGCAAGCTTTTCGCTGCATTATTTGATAGAGCGGATGGCCCCAAATTTATATTGAATTGTTGATGCGTTTATTCTAGGAATGGTTCGGTAATTTTTGGAAAATTATAAATCGGCCAGCAGTAAATGCCTGGTTGTCAGACGATTAAAGAGACAGTGCAAATAGTTGTAATATTCTGGTTGTCAGCGATTTAAAATTTAATTACCGAACCATTGTTCTAGAAAACAGCTAAACAATTCTAATTTACTGTTTTGAATGGATTGACACCCATATTTTCCCAACAAAAGGCATAAATGTCGGACTGCAAATCTATCACTTGTGTGGTAGACACCGAGCCATGCCCTGCCTTAGTTTGTATACGGATAAGCACAGGGTTTTCTCCCTCATGCATCTCTTGAAGTGTCGCGGCAAATTTAAATGAATGCGCTGGCACCACCCTGTCATCATGGTCCCCTGTAGTAACCATAGTCGCTGGGTAATGAACTCCTTTTTTGAGCGCGTGGACTGGCGAGTAGTTTCGTAGATAATTGAACATCTCAGGGCTATCGTCTGCCGTACCATAGTCTGCTGCCCAACCTGCACCTGCTGTAAACTTGTGGTAGCGCAGCATATCCATCACGCCCACCGCTGGGAGTGCCACCTTTGCTATATCTGGTGCTTGGCACATCGTAGCCCCTACAAGCAATCCACCATTGGAGCCCCCTGCGATAGCAAGATAATCACTAGAAGTATAGTTCTTGTCCTTGAGATAATCTGCAGCAGCTATAAAATCATCAAACACGTTTTGCTTATTCATTTTGGTACCTGCTAGGTGCCATTTTTCTCCATATTCACCCCCACCTCTCAAATTAGGTTGAGCGTATATACCACCGTTTTCTAACCACACCAAACGCGCTGCGCTAAAGCGAGGCGTCAAGCTAACGTTGAATCCACCATACGCATACAAGTAAGTTGGGTTCTTGCCATTGAGAGCTAGCCCTTTTTTGTGTGTGATGAACATAGGCACTTTTGTACCGTCCTTAGACTTGTAAAATACCTGCTTGGTTTCAAACATATCTGGATCAAAATCTATATCTGTCTTTTTATACAAAGTAGACTTGCCAGAGGCGATGTCGTACTTAAATATAGTCGAAGGGTAAACAAATGATGTGAACGAATAGTAAAAGTCTTTATCGTCCTTCTTAGCACCAAATCCACTAGCCGATCCTATACCAGGTAGCTTCACCTCACGCTCCATTTTACCATTCATGTCGTACTGCTTAACCTGAGTTTTTGCATCAACCAGATAGCTTGCAAAGATTTTACCTCCACCTGTATTTGTACTCAGTACATTCTCTGTTTCAGGGATGAGGTCTACCCAATTTTTTTGTATAGGTGCTTTCGCGTCCACGGTCACGAGACGGTAGTTTGGTGCACCAACATTGGTTTGAAAATAAAACTTGCTACCTATATTATCAACATAGTTGGTGCGGCTTAGGTAATCGTCTTCCACTAATACAAAATCACTATTTGGGTTTCGAAGATCCTTGATATACAACTGGTTTCCAGACGTATTCTCGGCCGCAGAAACGACCAAATAGTTTTGGTCTTCTGTCACGAAGCCGCCGATATATCTATTGGGTTGCTTTTCTCCACCAAAGATTAATTCATCTGCAGATTGAGGAGTGCCCATTTTGTGATAGTACAATTTGTGCAGTTGTGTTTTAGCACTCAGCGCACTCGCGTCTTTCACTTTGTCGTAGCTACTATAGTAGAAGCCTTCATTTCCTTTCCATGAAAGCCCGCTAAATTTGACATCGCGAATAGTATCTCCCATCATTTTTTTGTTCTCCGCGTCTATGACTATTATTTTTCGCCAATCTGATCCACCTTCTGTAATCATATAGCCTAGCATAGAACCATCTTCGGTAAAGAACATGCCACGCAATGCTGTGGTTCCATCTTTAGAAAACTTGTTGGGATCCATAAATACAGTTGGGTCTCCCCCTTTGTTATTAATAGGCGTGCGATATACTACACTGTGATCTTGTAAACCGTCATTTTTATAAAAGTACTCGTACTTTCCTTCTTTGAAAGGAGCAGAAATTCGCTCGTAATCCATCAATTTTTTTAGGCGAGATTTTATATTCTCTTTGAATGAAATCTTATCCAAAAAACCAAACGTCACTTCGTTTTGATCTTCAACCCACTCTGCCGTTTCATCAGATCTGTCATCCTCCAGCCATCGATAAGGGTCTGGCACGTCCACCCCATGATAGGAATCTACATGATCTATTTTTTTTGTCTCAGGATATTTCATATCCATTTTCATTTTGCTGCCACCTTTCTCCATTAAGTCATCATTTTTTGCAATCATGGCCTCTTTGTTGACACTACCACCTCCCTGCTCTGCAGTACAGGCGAAAAAAAGTGGAACACATATCAAAGAAACCCAAATAAGATTTTTCATAATTAAGATTTTGTATCAAATTAATTGTAAACGAGCGTTTTACGTTTATTTTCTAGGAACTACAAGATAAGACAAATATGCCTATTACTATGCAAATAATAATGTCTATTTGGGACCATCCCGAGCTATTCTTCCAGCCAGCGCTATTCGGGACCGCGCTATTCGTCACTCCGCTACGCTTCGGTGCTGCGCACGCCCATCCGTGGGATGGGCTGACTACTATCGCTTGTTCGGTGGAAAAGGCAAGGCATTAGTCATAATCTCCGATAAGGGATTTTTAGAAAAGAAAAAATTACTTATTATTGAGATAACAAACTAAAGTGAAATTAGCCCTATGAAAGAAATATTAGATTTTGATGAGGACAATAAAACTGTAAAAGAAAAAATAAGTCGCAGGTCCATATTAATATCATGCTTAGCCATTATTGAAATGTTTATTGGTGGATTACTTTACACTAGGTATGATTCACAGTCAGGTGCACTTGCTTCCTCTTTTCAATTAATCATAGTATCTCTAGTGTTCGTTTTTGTTTTACATAGGATTAAGCATGATACTAGATTTGATTTCAAGAATATTCATTCGAAAAAATAGAAGTAAGATTTTATCCTTAGAATTCATCCTGAAAAATATAAATTTCGGTTTTGTAATATTGCTTGTCTTTACTTCAATAGCTGCCTTCGACAAGTATTTTCAATTCTAATTGAATCGCTAATTATGGACAATCTGATAGATATATTACAGTATACATAAACCCGAATACAAACGCTA
>CAYZUW010000432.1:0-3295 GCA_964481325.1 uncultured Saprospiraceae bacterium | reverse complement strand
TACAAGTTTGAATAGTCAACAATTCTATAAATGCCTCCAGTTAATTGTTGTGAATTTCTAATCATAGGCGAAAAAGAGGACTCAAACTTAACTGGATATTTATAAATAAATGATTTGGTCGCTCCGCAATATTCTATTGGCGCGCCTAGTACTTTCATTTGCTCGATAATATTATAGACATTACGCCTTGAGATGTTCAATCGAATACTAAGTTCATTTGCCGATCCAGTACCTCGCTTAAGTATGAGATAGTGCAATCGATCAATCATTTGTAGTTTCTCAATAAAAGTCATTCACTTCGAGTTTTCGTAATAGATAATATTCCTTGAAATATTCTTTCAAATACAGTCTTGTTTTCAGTAATCACCTCTATCGTCGCAGCCATATTTGGACTATATGGTATAAGGATATCATAGTCCGTTATAATTTTATTAGGCAATTCGATACTCATATGATATACTCGTGAGGATCCAGATATCGACGGAACAAGGGAAATGGAGGTCAATGGTGAAGTCACCACGCCATATTCCTTGTAGGGAAAATTTTCTAATTTAACAATACACTTAGCACCTTTTTTAACTCTTCCAATTCCCGATGCAGGAAGTTCTGCATTAACTACCTTTTGGTTGTTGTCTTCATCAGGTATGATGTAACCTAGATGCTGCCCAGAGGATACGTTGTATTTAGTTTCAATATATTCTCCAAACTCAACTCTTCCTACAGATTCTGCATAGACCACTTTTCGGTCCAACCACTCCTTGATTTCACTTTCAATCTTTGTTATTAATTCATTGATTTGGAATCTTCGATTTCTTAATTCTGTAGTACGTTCTTCTTCAATCTTGCTCGCCTCAAGTTTCAACTGCTCTGAGCGTATGTTGTTTTGAATTAGATTTTTATTTGTGCTCTCTTGTAATCTTGCAAACTGCTCATAACTTCGCTCCGCCTGTTCTAATTCAACCTTGGCGATCAACCCTTCTTGAAATAGCTTATTTGATCTTTCTAATTGTGCCTTGGCAAGTCTTTCCTCAGATTTAAAATGATTTTCCTCTTCTCTAATTGAATTATTCAATAGTTTGATATTAGAAACTTCTTCATTTATTGAAGTGAGTTGCCAAAAAGTATTTTGCTGCGATCTTACTTCTTCGAATTGTTTAAGAAACAAAACCAATTGTGCATAGCTTCCTTGTAAAGAGCCAAGATTTAAATCTTCATCAAGGGATAAAAATGTACCATTCTTGGCTTTAGTTATCCAGTCACTATATTGCTTAACTGTCTCTAAACTCGTGGTACTCTTATAGTTTAAAAGCTCCTGTCCAACGATAACATTTGCACCATTCTCTACGAAGATCTCGTTGATTATAGCATTCTCTTTGGATAATAGAGCTAGTGGTGGCTGCTCGGTACTTACAAATCCATGTGCCATTAATTTATCTGGATATGTAATTATGTTGGAGAGGGCTAGTATTATTATTGTGACAAGAGCCAATAGGCCCATACCAGACCGCAAGAGCCAACTAGATGGAACTTCAATCAAATCAGACACTGAATCTGTATCAAAATCAATAGTAGTGGAAATAGGATCTTCTACTTTAAGCTGCACTTCATTTGGCCAGTTTTGGCCATCATCTTTTTGTATCGAAACTCCTCTACCTCCAAAAATAGAGTGTGCTATTTTCTCAGTGTGAACATCCTGTAGTGCCTGTTGATTCAATGTAATAACCCTTATATCTCCTATGTTCTGATCGTTATAGGAATCAGAAGTATTGACAGCTATCGATAAATTTTCTGAATAAAAGTTAACGACCGTGTATTCACCATCTAGTCGTACAACTTGAAACTCCTTATAGTCATGTGATTTACTTGTATTGTTGATTCTGTCTCTTACCCTAATATGAAGATCGGATGGATTCTTCTTTAGTTTCAGAGCATCTCGTATGGTATCTGCAAAATCTCGCATATTATGATCCTAATTCTAGCTGATTTTGAATGAGTCGGTAATAATCACCTTTCAATTTTACCAGTTCCGAATGGCTTCCTGTTTCCGAAATTCTGCCATTGTCAATGACTAAAATCTGATCAGCATTCTTGACTGTTGATAACCTATGTGCAACTACTATTGCGGTCTTGCCCTCAAGAAACTTGTTTAGGTTATTCATAATCACGCGCTCATTGTTGGCATCTAGTGCATTAGTAGCTTCATCAAAGAACAAGAACTCAGGGTTCTTATAGATAGCACGTGCTATTAGCAAGCGCTGTCTCTGTCCTTGACTCAGACCGTTCCCTTTCGCGCCAATCATAGTGCTAAAACCAAGGGGTAGGGAGTTGACAAACTCCATGATATTCGCTTGAGTAGCTGCTGCAATTACTCTAGGGAAATTAACGACATCATCAGATTCTGCTATATTCTTGGCAATAGTATCCGAGAATATGTACCCGTCTTGCATCACTACTCCACAATTTTCCCTCCATCTTTTCTGGTAAAGATGTTCTAAGTCTGATGGGCCTATAGCAATAGTTCCTTTAGTGGGTTTATAGAATCCTAACAACAATTTAATCAATGTCGTCTTACCACTACCACTAGCTCCAACAATGGCTGTTGTCATACCACGTGGTATCGTTATACATACGTCTGATAGCACTTCACTTGAAATCGGAGTATATGAAAAACTTAAGTCCTTGATATGAATATCTCCAGGAGGAATGACATTGATCCTAGGCACATCAATTGATTCTTCTTCCGTCGCCTCATGGATTTCGGATAGTCTTTCGAGGCTTATATGTGCATCTTGAGCTTTTCGCACAAATCCAACTAACTGTTGCAATGGCCCATTTAATTGACCAATTATATACTGTATGGCTAACATAGCACCAAGGGTTAGATGACCATCCAATACTGCTTTAGCGGCAACAACGGTAATGAGAATATCTTTTAATTGCGTTATCGCTCTAGCGCCTGCATCCTGAAACTGTGATATTTTAAGAGATGCAATCTGTGTCCGAAACAGCTTGGCTTGTATTACTGTCCACTTCCATCTATGTTTAATTTCGCTGCTCTGTAGTTTAATTTCTGGCATTCCCTGAATTATTTCAATTAGAGAATCCTGATTATTGGACATCTGTTGAAAAGACTGATAGTCAACTTCCTTGCGCTTTTTAAGAAAAAATGTGATCCAAGCGACGTACATAACTGTTGAAATCGCGAAAATCGCAAAAATCGTATTCGAGTATGCCCCAAGGACAAAACTGAAAACGATGAGATTTAATACTGATAGTAATATTGATAGCGTTGATT
>CAYZUW010000431.1:0-3299 GCA_964481325.1 uncultured Saprospiraceae bacterium | reverse complement strand
ATACGTGGCCGATTATTTGAACTTTACAAAACTAACCTGACCCCTTATCTTTCTTACGCGATTAGCGTGCGTGCAGCCTGCAAGCTTGCTAGCGTTAGTCGCACAGGCTTCGCCTACAAACCTAAGCCTCCAACGATGAAAAGCTAAGACAGCGTTTGCTTGAGCTTGCCATTAAGTACCTGACTCCTGCAGTGGAAGAGAGATAAGAATAAAAAGTTATTATGGGCAATTTGCCTATAAAGATATATCACCAAGACTAATATGGTTAAAGCTATAAGTGGGGAAGCAACTTGAGTAAACGCTCGGCGGAAGCAACTATTAAAGGCTTTTTGTATCAGTTCGATTTGACTATTTTGAAAATATTGAAAGGTGCAAGACTCGCGTCATCCGTTGTGGTGGAAGGGGTTGAAGACATTGATCAAGTGTTTGACGATCATGTCGAGTACATTCAGTGCAAATATTATGAAGGATCAAGCTACAACCACTCAGTGATAAAACAATCGGTAATTGCAATGCTTAAGCATTATAAGTCGGTTGGTTGCCCTAATGGTTCTGAGCGCTTATATCGCCTATACGGACACTACAAAGATGGGCAGGACAAGTTGCCATCAAATTTCAGTTTAGATTTTTTAAAAAACAATTTTCTATCTGGTACAAGAGATGGGGAGCCATACGAAGCGTATAAAGAAATGTCAATAAGCGATTCGCAGCTTAAGAATTTTAAAAAAATACTAAAAATCGACATTAACGCTGAAAGCTATGAAGAGCAACAGAAATCGGTAGTCAAGTCACTTAAGAAAGCGGTTCCTAGTGCCTCTTACGAGGATATTGACGATATTATTTATCCGGTTGCTGTTAAGAGTATTCAAGCCATAGCCATTAAAGCAGAAATAAGTAAGAGGAGAATCACTAAACAAGATTTTATTTCCGCCATCAATCGTAAAGAGATTGTATTTGAAAGATGGCTTCAATTGAAATTTGGGCAAGACTACTACATTAAGACCTTAAGAAAAAAGTACTTTACATTCTCAAGTACTAGGGTGCCAAAGTCTGTGCGAATATTCGCAATTTCGTTCGACAAGAATATTGAATTGAGTTCTATAACCTTGCTGTGTTCAAAACTAGCAGATAGATTTTCACACAAGGAACATAAAAATACTCCCCAGAGTGATCGATTCTGTCCTTACATTCTATTGAGCGGCGTTACGAAAAAGCAGTTAATTCAGATAAAGCAAAATCTAGTTGATCAAGGAACGTTGTTAACAGATGGATTTCCTTTCAAGGATTCTAAATTTTCACCTCAACATTTATCAATAGAGCCTACGTCTGGACATTTGATAAGGATTAAGTTTATACCGAGTGTATTAGAGTTAGAATCCGTTGTAAAAGAGGTGGGAAAAGAAAGGGTGGAGGTGTTTGATTTTTATGTACGTTCCCCAATTGACGGCAAGTACATACCATCAAAGATAGTTCATTATCCTATTGCAATCGAAAGTTCTCAGATACTAATGGAGTTATTCTAAAATGACAGGTAGTAATTCGTCGCAAGCTGAAGTGATTGCAGTTTATCCAGATAGGGTGAAAATCTCGGTAGAGAGCATTGAAGATTTCTCAGGTGATTCACCACTGAAAGTGGGATCGTATTTAAGAATCACAGACAATGAACAATGTGTTTTGATAGCAGTAATTCAAAATTTCTCAATAGAAATCAATGATAAGGCGGAGCGCAGACATTTAATTGAAGCGTTGCCGTTGGGAATTATCCAAGACGGAAAGTTTATCAGGGGAGGAGACGCCCTCACTATCCCTCCAACAGGGGTTGCGCCTGCATCTGAAGATGACATTAAAAAGATATTTGAAGAGTCTGTTTCAGAAGAGTGCAAGTTTGTTTTTGCATCACTAGTATCTGACCCTGGTATCGATGTTCCGGTAGACGGGAACAAATTTTTCAATAAGCATATCGCAGTTGTAGGTTCAACCGGTGCAGGTAAGTCACATGCAATCTCAAAATTAATTCAAGAGTCTGTTTCCTCTAAAGCTGGCGAATTTAGTTTAAATAATTCTCATATTGTTGTTTTTGACATTCATTCTGAATATAAAACTGCGTTTCCTGAGTCGAATTTTTTGGATGTAGGCGATCTTAACTTGCCGTACTGGTTATTAAACAGTGAGGAGCTCGAGGAAATACTATTAGATTCCGGTGAGCGTGATAATTACAATCAATCAGCTGTGTTTCGTGAGTTAGTCACAGAAAATAAAAAGAAACACAACGGTGATAAAGGTTCGGTTTTTTACGATAGTCCATTAAAGTTTGATATTCAAGAAGTACTGAATGCTCTTTATAATATTAGAAATGAAACTATAAATGTAAAAGGGGATTCTAGTTATATGATTAACGACGGCTCGTATGATTATACGAGTGGCGCTTCAACGGATGTAAGTCACGGGATTACTTTATCCAAAGAAGAACGTCTAGTAAAATACTTTGAGTCGAGGTTGGATTTTTTCCCAACTAAAAATCAGAATATTTCGAAGGGTGGATATGCTGATGGGTCGCTTAACAAATTTTTCTCGCGATTTGAGTCAAAAGTTGCGGAAGAACGCTTAAGTTTTTTATTCGGTGAAGCGAGTCAGGAAGCAACTTTGGAAAGTACTCTAGAGATGTTGTTAGGTTATTCTGGAGAGAAATCGAATGTAACAGTAATAGATCTTAGCGGAGTACCTTTTGAGGTTTTGAGTATCACAGTGTCATTGATTTCTAGGATACTTTTTGAGCATGGGTATTTTTACAAGATATTAAGAAGTGATAAAGGTGAGACTATAAATAATGATGCGCCGATATTATTGATATATGAAGAAGCTCATAAGTACGTTCCGAAGAGTGAACTGACCCGATTTAGAGCTTCGAAATTGTCAATCGAGCGAATTGCTAAGGAAGGCAGAAAGTACGGAGTTACGCTGTTACTTTCAAGTCAGAGGCCATCGGAAATTTCAGAAACAATCTTTTCTCAATGCAGCAATTTTATTGCTATGAGGCTGACAAATCCGAATGATCAAAATTATGTTGCACGTTTGTTGCCTGACACGTTGGGAAATATTAGTGACAAGTTGCCAAATCTGGTTGCTGGAGAAGCGTTGTTGATTGGAGAATCCGTAGTCATGCCATCGTTAGTTAGTATTTTTCGTTGTGAGCCTGAGCCGTCTTCAAATGACATACCTTATTTTGAGCTGTGGAAGGAAGAGTGGAAAGATCTTGATTTTGAGGCCATTAAAAAGAAATGGATTAATGAGGAATAGAT
>CAYZUW010000430.1:0-3300 GCA_964481325.1 uncultured Saprospiraceae bacterium | reverse complement strand
GCAAAGTGATGAAAGTGGCAAATTTTGTGCTAAGTAAATTCACAGTCTGCTCTTGCCCGTTCTAGGCTCTGCCTATCGGCAATCGCCCTTGTTTACAACTTACTCAATGTCTCTATGCAATCAAAAGGAATCCTCTACCCTAGCTAAATTTCTTGTGTATTATTCTTATTTTTGGGCAAAAGAAAGCACATGGATTTTTTAGAAGAATTAGAATGGAGAGGTATACTTAGCAATACCACACCAGGTATCGCTGAAGCTCTAAAAGAAGGGAAAATGACAGGCTATATAGGCTTTGACCCTACCGCACCATCTATGACCATTGGGAATATGGTACAAATCCAATTGCTTAAACTTTTTCAACTCTCTGGACACAATCCGATTGTACTAATGGGTGGAGCGACAGGTCGTATTGGAGACCCCTCTGGAAAAGACAAAGAAAGAGTATTGAAATCCTTTGAAGAACTGGATCATAATCTGGCTCACCAACAAGCACAGTTTAGTAAATTTCTAGACTTTGAGCATGGAGAGAACAAAGCCATCGTCATCAACAACTTTGACTTTTATAAAGACATGAATGTACTGGACTTCTTGAGAGACGTGGGTAAGACGCTTACCATCAACTACATGATGAGCAAGGAGTCTGTGAAGAAAAGAGTAGAGACGGGATTATCCTTTACCGAATTTTCCTACCAGTTGCTACAAGCCTACGATTTTCAGAAATTGTACCAAGACTACAATTGCAAATTGCAAATTGGAGGTTCTGACCAGTGGGGCAACATCACTTCAGGGACTGAATTTATTAGACGAAACCTAGAAGGAAAAGCATACGCCATCACTTCAGAATTACTCACCAAGTCCGACGGTTCCAAATTTGGAAAATCTGAAGAAGGCAATATTTGGCTAGATCCGAATATGACCAGTCCATACAAGTTCTACCAATTTTGGCTGAATGCCGACGACGCAGATCTACCTAAGTTTATCCGTTTCTTCACGCTCAAGTCTCGTGCTGAAGTAGAGCAAATGGAAGAAGACTTGAAAGACAATCTAAACGAACAGAAAAGAATCCTCGCAGAAGAGATAACGGTTAGAGTCCACTCTCAAGAAGCCTACAAATCAGCGGCCACCGTATCTAAGTTATTGTTTAATAAAAAGGCAGACGAAGAAACATGCAAGGCACTAGACGCTGCCGCTCTCGCTACCGTTGCGCAAGAGATTCCTTCCTTTGAGTTAGAGAAGGCTGCCCTCAATGGAGGTCTCAACATAGTAGACTTATTGGCTGAAAAAACAGCCATCGTATCCAGTAAAGGTGACGCTAGAAGAGCACTAAAAGGAAATGCCGTCTCTATCAATAAAGTGAAAATCTCTGATCCTGAATTTATCATCAATGAGGAGCACTTGCTACAAGACAAGTACATTTTAGTGGATAATGGCAAGAAGAATAAGTTTATTCTTCAATTGTCATAAGGGATATCCAAAAAGATTTACTTAGCGCTCTTTGCGTGTTTTTTTTTCTTTGCGACCTTTGCGAGAAACCTCACTAGTAAAGACTGGACTTCCTCACATAAATAGACATTAAGATAGGTTAATTGGCAGTAAATGTTTAATATTAAAAAAAAGAATAAACCAAATAGCTCATACCCCAACCCTACAACGGCACATAAGTCAACAAAAACCCAAGAACTGCTCCGCCCAAAATAATCCAGAGCGTATTCAACTTCTTAAAGGAGAAGTAGACGGCGATGCTGAGTACGCAAATCAGGGCGGTGCGCCAATCGATGATGATGCTCTGTCCCATCTTGAAGGTTACGACGACCATCACGGCTACGGCGGCGACGTTTACAGCTTCTAGGAAATAGCGGAGCCAGATGTTGTTCTTCATTTTTTGGACGAATCGGTTGAGGAGTAGGACGTAGAAGAAAGAAGGAACGAAGATGCCTAGGGTCGCTAGAATGGCTCCTGTGATCCCGCCTAGTTTATAGCCTACAAAGGTAGCGGTAGATAATACGGGGCCTGGTGTTACTTGTCCTATGGCTATCGCCTCTACCAAGTCGTCGTGGGATAGCCAGCCTAGGTTTTCTATCAATTCTCCATCTAGATAGGCAAATAGTACGTAGCCTGAACCGAACAGAACTAGACCTACTTTTAGGAAAACAAAGAATAGCTTTAGGTGGGAGTATCCTATAACTGTGGTAGCGAATAAGGGCAAGAATACAAAGCTGTTGAGTTGGCCTCTATTTTTTAGGGATACTTGTACGAGCATGGATAATACTCCCGCGGCTAAGATGACTAGGATTTCGTTTATGCCTAGGAAACCAGCGACTAGGGCGATGGCGCCGATAACGGCTAGGTAGGCTCCCTTTACTGCTTTTTTGCCTAGCTTGAGTATGGCGGCCAGTATGAACGATATCACGGCTGCTTTGATGCCATTGACGATAGGCACTACCCACGAGATCTGGCTGTACTCTTCGAAAAATATGGCTACCAGACAGGTCAACAAGACGGCTGGAAAGATGAAACTCATACCGGCTACGAATAGGCCTTTCCATCCTGCATGGTGATAGCCGCAGTGCATGGTCATCTCTGTAGAATTGGGTCCAGGTATCAAATTCGTAATCCCCATATAGTCTAAGAACTCTTGTTCACTCAGCCATTTTTTGTCTTGGACGAGGTCTTCTTCCATCATGGCTACGTGCGCGGCTGGGCCTCCGAAGGCTACAAAGCCTAGTCTGAGAAAGTATCGAAAGAGTTCTACTAATTTTGATGACATATTTCTTTTGGTTTCCGTTGTGTACTGGTTTTTTTGTGCTGTTAGCCAGATCACCCTAAATAATCACCCTAAATAAGGGTGTTCCGCCTTTTGATATAGCGTAACAAAAGTAAGAAATTGTGTTTTTGGATTTGTGTTTTCAATATTAATTTTGTGATAAATTTTTGGGATTGTACGATTGTAATGAATGCTATTTCTATAATTAATGGTACGAAGGCTAAGCTCTTGCGCTAGGAGACAAATACTCTTGGCCTTGATCTCAAGCTTGCTAAAGCATTCTGCGGCTGCAGCATTTTAAAAAATACCATGCTAAGCCTCGACAGGTGTCTCGGTTCTCGCCTTATTTTGATTCACCAAATCAAAATTGCTATCGCAACAGTTGTTCATCTTTGCCATTGCCGCAAAGATGACTGACCGATACGAAGTAATAAAGATACAGTGTATCTTTATAGGGAAGGAACCGATAGCTCCTGCTATCGGTTAGAACAATCTCAAAAGTCTAGGCAGTTCGCAAGGTCACTCTTTTAGGCTTA
>CAYZUW010000429.1:0-3309 GCA_964481325.1 uncultured Saprospiraceae bacterium | reverse complement strand
TTGTACTAATTTTAGTACAATGGGTCGCAAAATTACTAAATTTTTTTGTTATTAACTCATGTAACAGCTCAATAGTGTACTGTTCTGACTCATAATGGCCTATATCTGCGATGATAATTTTACCATCTGCATCAAAAAACTCATGATACTTATAGTCAGAGGTGATAAATATATCTGCTCCTTGGCGGATTGCATGGGATAATAAAAACCCTCCAGAACCCCCGCATACCGCTACTTTGCTGATTTTTCCCTCCAGTACAGCTGTATGTTTAAATACCTTCAAATCCATAGCTTTTTTCAACCTTTTGAAGAAGGTGGCTGGCAATATGGGATTAGCAAGAGTGCCTATCATGCCTGAACCTACTTGAGCATTGGCCTCAGAAATAGGGTAGGTGTGGTAAGACAAGGACTTAGATCCGATACAATTTTGAAGAAAACGAACCAACTCACTCACTTGATTTTGGGCGATAGAAGTTTCGTATTTCATTTTGGGCACTTCTTTTCTTCTATCCTTATGGACAGCTAGCATGCTGTGTATTTTATCGAAGCCTTCAGGTGCCCCTTTTTTAGTATAAGAGCGCTGATAGGCTTGTATTTGATCAGAGTCCAGATAAAATTGAAACTTGACCAAGTTTTTCTTGGGCGCTAGAATCTGTAGATTATTTAGAGAAAGCATCTCTGCTATTTTGGTATTTACCCCGTTTCGATATACATTATCTAGATTGGTATGGATGGCATATATACAAATATCGTGTTTGATGGCTTTCATGACGGTACGCTCCACATAGGTACTACCATTGAACCGTTTGAGCCCCTTAAATACGATAGGGTGATGCGCAACAATGACATTGCATTTCCTCTTCCTAGCCTCTTGGATGATATCTTCCGTACTATCCAGACAGATGAGCACGCCTTTAATGGTAACATTGGGTTCTCCAACGATGAGCCCAGAATTGTCATACGATTCCTGATAAGCAGGAGGGGCTATTGATTCTAAATAATTGATTAATTTTTGCAGCTTCATAGATACAGTGACTTTACCTTTAGGGGAGTCATGCACCTTTTATTCGAGCCTCGATTTTGGTGCTTGAGTAGCCTTCTAAAAAAGGGATTGTTTTTACTATTCCTCCCCCATTTAGTGTTACGTCATGACCGACTATTTGGTTCAGTTCATAATCCCCACCTTTTACCAATACGTCTGGCTGCAAGGCTTCTATGAGATGAATAGGAGTTTCCTCTTCAAAAACCACCACGGCATCTACGATGGCCATACTCGCAAGCATCAAAGCGCGACTATTAGTGTCATGGATAGGTCGATGTTCTCCTTTAAGCTTTTTGACAGAAGAGTCGGCGTTTAGCCCGATTATCAACTTCTCTCCGAGAGATCGTGCCTCGGCTAAATACGTTAAATGACCTAAGTGTAGAAGGTCAAAACAGCCATTGGTAAAAACGATTTTATGCCCATATACGCGCCAAGCATTTACTTCACTTACTAGGGCAGGCAAATCAAATATTTTTGCTCTGATAAGGTTCAGCATTTTCAACTAAATCATTTGGTTTATAATTGCGGTTAAGATAGCCAATAATCGCAAATCCTAAAAGTCCAAATGAAATATTTGTTGCTAATTGGATGGTGCAAAAAGAAATATTCGAAAAAGAGGCGGCATCAAATTCAGATATGCCATACATGCCTAATGCGACGATAGTGAGATAGTGATAGGATCCCATTCCTCCAGGAGAGGGTACCACGATACCCCAGGCTGCAAAGACAAAGGCTATTAAGGCAGCTACAGGGGGAAGATGTTCAGTAGGCTCGAAAGCAAAGAAACTCACATACACCATCATGAAATACATCACCCATATCAAGATGCTGTGCAACACGAACACAGGCACGTTATCTAGCTTGGCAATACTCAATATGCCTTCCTTGAACCCCAAGGCTATTTTTGATACCTTTTTGTAAAACCCCGTTTCGGCAAACCTTGATCTAAAGAAATACAACAATAATATTCCACCTATAAATAAGCCACTGATTATCAATAATGTTTGCCAGCCAAAGCGTCCAAAAAAGGCCTTCATCGGAGCACCAAAATAGCCCCAAATCTTGTCATACTCTACCATTAGCGCTAACACAGAAACTAGGAGAATACTTATTACATCGAGCAGTCTGTCAAGGACTACTGTGCCCATAACTTTCTCCACAGGAATATTTTCGTATTTGCTTAGTATGCCCGCTTTGATCACCTCACCAGCGCGAGGCAAAAACAGATTCGTAAAATACCCAATCACGGTACACAAAAATATATTGACTAGTCTTGCTTCTCTTCCAAGTGGTTTAATCAACATTTTCCACCGCAAGGCACGGCTGATATTGCTTATGGTAAAAGTGACAAATATCATGAATATCCAAAAAGGCTTAGCAGATTTAAAATCAGAGACCAGTTTGTCAGCGAAGTCACATTCTTCTATAGTCTTACCTTGAGACATACACTCTGTCAAGTACTTTGCCGAAAAACTACTATAGAGATAGTAAAGGATACCAAGCCCAACACTTAGGAAAGCAACGAACTTTAGTATATTGATTAGCGTTTGTTTCACACGAGTTTAGACTAGCTTGTTGTCATCGTCTGGGAATACAGCAATAGGCTTATATTTTTTGGCCTCTTTTACATCCATCCATGCGTATGAGATGATGATGACGATATCGCCTACCGCTACTTTTCGAGCAGCAGCGCCATTCAGGCAGATTGTACCAGAACCTCGTTTGCCCTTGATGACATAGGTCTCCAGTCGTTCGCCGTTATTGTTATTTACGATCTGTACGCGCTCACCCTCTATCAAGTTGGCTGCATCCATGAGGTCCTCATCGATCGTGATGCTTCCCACATAGTTCAGGTCTGCCTGAGTGACAGTCGCGCGATGTATCTTGGATTTAAATCTTTGTATCAACATATTAGGTGCAAAGTTACTCAATATTGTAGTGTATTGCTATGATTTGATTTTTCTTTTTTTGGGACCTACCCCCGCTGAAAAAAGCGTGGGTCGCTATGTTCCGTGGCTCCCTATTCGGTCGGTCCTATCGGACTGTCACCTATCGGCTCCACCACTGCACAGCGCTAGTTCATTAAAATAATTATGAATTATGAATGTAGCGCTCACTGAAAGAACTATAAATGGTGATTTAACACTTTTCTAGCCTCTAGGATGGTTCCACCTAGTCTGCGTTTACCCTTTAAAATTTACCATTCCCAAAGGGCCCTTTTAAACTTTTCACTGAAAATTCTAGATTCTCGAATCTTTGGCTTTCTT
>CAYZUW010000428.1:0-3310 GCA_964481325.1 uncultured Saprospiraceae bacterium | reverse complement strand
GCGGATGATTGCAACGGAAATGGCGGCGGAAACGGTGGCGGAAACGGTGGCGGAACTGACTGTGATGGTGAACTTACAGAGATGACTTCAGACTGCGAAGGAGCTACAGGGTTTATTTGCCTTGATATTCCTAAGAGTATGTTTGATGACTATACAGTAGCTGTAGATGGAGAATTGATTGAAGAGCCTACTGTATTAGCTTGTAACTTTACGAATATTATCAGATATGATTACTCTGTACTTCTTGATGGTGGTTTCAAGGGGCCATATGAAATCCAAAGTTGGGTGATTAATGGTACAATTTACTCTGGTACTTTCCAGAATATACTTGAAATCTTAGACTTCATGAATCAGGTTGATCCTACAGGTAACTGGATGATTGATAGAGACAGAGAGAGATTGATAGGTGGTAATCCAGATAACAACTACGGTGACTTCTTCATCGATCAGTTATCTGCACTTAACTCTCAAGTTCAATTGGGAGTAAGTACTGGAAGTATGGCATTAGGATCTGCTATTGGACCTTTTGTTGATGGTGTATACACTATCACTGTGATTGAGCGAAACGCTACTTGCCCTGATACTATCTTATTGACAGTAACTTGTGAGACACCTGATGATCCATCATCAACTGTGATTACTGACGCTATTACTGTAAATACTACAGTAGGAACTGCGATTGATATTTGTACTGATACGGATGCATTAGCGAATGTAGCTTCTATGGCTCTATGTGGTGGACCACAAGGAGGTTCATTTACGGAACTAGCTGATGGATGCTTCACTTATACTCCAGGTCCTGGATTGTTTGCTGGTGACTCTGATCAACTTTGTGTTACTGTTTGTGATGACAACGGAGTATGCGTTGAGACTACAGTTAGTATCAATATCCTTGATGAGAACGCAATGCCTTGCGCTGATGGATTGGATGTTCTTGGGGACGATATGACGCTTATGGTTGAAGATTGTGCAGCTGGAGGAGCTCTTTGTACTTCTATAGATGTTAACTTGTTTAACAACTTTGATTTCTACATTGACGGTTCTCTTGTAAACACGATGAGTACTTGTGACAATGACACATTGTTCAACTACTCTTACTTCCAGATTGCTCAACTTGGATTCAATGGTACTTTCACTATTGATTCATGGGTAGTGGATGGTGAGGTATTCACTGGTTCATTCACTTCAGCTGCTGAGTTAGCTGCATTCCTTAATGCAAATGACGCAACAGGAAACTGGACGCTTGATGAAGCGAGATTAGCTATCTATGGCGGTGACTTGACTAAGGATTATGGACCAATTGATGTTTCAAATGGAGCAGCTGGTACTACTATAGAGTTATTGCTGAATGTTGAAATTACACCTAATTACATAGCATTTGACCTGTCAGAAGGTGCGCATACTATCATAGCTACGGATGTAACTTTCGGTTGCGCTGATACTTTGAACGTTATCGTTGAGTGTGTTGACAATCCATTGAGCATTCCTGCATGGACGGATACATTGGATATTGTACTTGAGTTAGGAACGGATAGCTTATTCTGCTACCCACTTCCAGATATTGCTTCTGTGAGCTTCACTTGTGCTGCTGACAATGCTGGTTCAGCTGACTTTGCAGTTGACAACAACTGTGTATTGATTTCAGCTAACTTGTTGGGTACAGATGTTGGATGTTTTGCTATCTGTGATATCAACGGAGTATGCGGTGAGTTAATCATCAATACTGAAGTATTGACTGCAGGTCAAATGGCTCCACCGATTGCAATGGATGATGACACAATGACTATAATGAACGTATCTGTAGGTTCAATGAATGTATTAATCAATGATTTGAATATCAATGAAACTGTTGAAGTGAGCGTTGTATCTCAACCTAGATTTGGTACAGTAGTACTTAATCCAGATAACACATTTACTTATACTCCAAATACGGGAGTATGCGGTGAGCGTGATGAGTTCCAATACATGATTACTACTCCGATGGGATCTGATATTGCTACTGTATACGTAGACATACTTTGTGAAGCAATTACTGCGATGAGTGGTTTCTCTCCTAACGGAGATGATGTGAATGACACATTCACTGTACTAGGATTGGAGAGATTCCCGAACAACGAGGTTATTATCTTTAACAGATGGGGTAACCAAGTATTCTACAAGAAAGGATATACCAATGATGATGGTTGGAGAGGTACATGGGATGGTCAACACCTTCCTGATGGAACATACTTCTATATCATCAATACAGGTGAAGGTGACGAACCAGTTAGTGGTTACGTTCAGATCCAGAGATAAGATGTTTTAAATATCTAATTGATAATGAAGGGGCTGTCCAATTTGGGCAGCCTCTTTTTTTATGCCTATTATTTTTTGGGAGTGCCCCGTCTCTACGCCGAAAGGGCGTCGATACGGGTCAGGCTATCCATGACTCCACCTTCGTTTCGGTCTAGAGACCTGAGGCGAAAATACCTCATCTCTCTAGACTATCTCCCTATGGTCGATATCATTTCTATCCTTCACTCATTTTGTTTCTATTTTATTAAAAGAATGGTTCGGTAATTTTTGGAAAATTATAAATCGACCAGCAATAAATGCATGACTTTCAGGGGATTGCAAAGTTTGCACGATTTGTTGTAGTATCCTTGGTTTTCAGCGATTTAAAATTTATTACCGAAGCATTGTTAAATGGATCCTAACCTAGGTTGTTCTTTGGACTAGTGCTGTGCAGGAGTGGCATCCTAGACGGTATGTAGCGAAGCGAAATGCCGTCTAGGATGCCAGATCCATTTACTGCATAGCTAGGGGTGAAGCTAAATGGAGCCGAGCGAAAAGCGAGCTCCGAAACATAACGGCTCGACGAAACGATAGTGGAGTAGAGCAGTCCCCATAGTAATATTCTTACAAAAAAAATGACAATATATTCGGCATCCAATGAAGATATGATTTAGATTTAGTCATCTAGCAATATTTCCTTTGCAGAGCTACATTTCAAAATATTATGGCAAACTATTTGATTTCTCAGTTATGAGGCTGATTTCTTATGAGAGAAATTGAAGTATTAGAATAGCGTCAGCCTCTAAAATGTAGTATTGATGGATCGATTTAATATTAGCTCTTTGCTTTTTAAACAACGTATATCTATGTATACGTTGGCATGGATGCTGATGTCTACAACTGCTCTTGCCTACTTTAGCGTTCTACATACCAAAAATAATTTGACCCGTTCTATCTCCCAAAGCATTGGGGGGAATACTACCTATATTAAAGTCACTGCTACTGGAAACGGAAGCGGATCCGATTGGGATAATGC
>CAYZUW010000427.1:0-3314 GCA_964481325.1 uncultured Saprospiraceae bacterium | reverse complement strand
GTATTTAATAACCCTATTTTTAAGGGATAGCAAAGTTAACAACTTAAATAATAAAATACAAGGTATTTAGGCTATGGGTTCGCTTTCTCTTCCTTATTTTTATAGTATGAAAGCAATTTTCACCAAATTAGTCAAAAAAGACCCCAAATTGAAGGAAATACTGGGGACAAAGAAGAAATTACCGCTTGCCGATGCTACTGGAGACATCTATTTTGACCTAGTTCGCAATATCGCCTACCAGCAATTGCACGGTGCGGCGGCGGCTAAGATCTTCGGTCGTTTCATTGATTTGTTTGATGATGCCTATCCACAGCCCCAAATTGTAGCCGAAATGGAGGTTGAAGAGTTTCGAGCTGTCGGCTATTCCAAGCAAAAGGCCAACTATATCAAGAATATAGCATCTTTTGCACTAGAGAATGATTTTGAGCATAGAGACTGGGACAGCATGGAAGACACAGAAATCATAAAATTTCTCACCCAAATAAAGGGAGTGGGCGAGTGGACAGCACAAATGGTTTTAATCTTTTCCCTAAAACGACCAGACGTCTTTCCAAGTGGTGACTTTGGGGTGCAGTCTGCCATGATACAGAATTATGGTCTCAAGCAAGAAAAGCGGGAACTTATAAAAAAAATGAAAAGCATTGCGGAAGCTTGGAGACCACACAGAAGCATCGTATCTAGATATCTCTGGCTGTATACGGATGGAGACAAATAATATTATATAGAATACTTGAAAGTTTATGGAGCGAATTATTGGAAGATATACTGGCACAGACAATGGCACCTTACTAATTGTATTTGGTGCCATGCATGGAAATGAACCAGCTGGCGTGAAAGCACTGCAAGAAGTATTTAAAGCCTTAGAGACGGAACCCATTCGCAATCCCAAGTTTCAATTTAAAGGACGCCTACTTGGCCTTATTGGAAATCTGAAAGCCTATCAAAAAGGAATTCGCTATATACAAAGAGACCTTAATAGACTCTGGACACTCGATAATATCGCCTTGGCAAAGGCAAATCCATTGGAGGACCTAGCTCCAGAACTCCAAGAGCTAAAAACACTTTTAAACATCATCGAAAAAGAGATTGAATCCTATCAACCAGAAAGGATTGTCGTCTTAGACCTACATACGACTACGGCACACGGGGGTATTTTTACACTCCCCGCTGAGGATATAGACAGTGAACAAATTGCCTTGGAACTCCATGCCCCAGTCATCAAAGGATTGCTTAAAGGATTAGAGGGAACGACGCTGCACTATTTTGTACAAGACAACTTCGAACAAAAAATCTGCGCCGTCACATTCGAATCAGGCCAGCACAATGAACCACTGTCTATCGAAAGAGCCTGCGCCGCTATCATCAATTGTCTGCGTACGATTAACTGTGTCAAACAAGACGACGTAGAAAGCAAACACGACAATATGCTTAAGGAGCATTCTGCTCTACTTCCAAAGATGTCTCAGCTCCTTTATGTCCACCCCATCCAAGAGGGCGATGACTTCGTCATGCATCCTGGCTTTAAAAACTTCCAAAAAATCTCTAAAGACCAACTCCTTGCACACGATAAAAACGGCGAGATAAAAGCCAAAGAAGATGGCCTTATTTTGATGCCCCTCTACCAAAAACAGGGAGAAGATGGCTTCTTCATGATTAAATGTGTAGAAGTAGAAGGGTATTGATTGTTTTGCTAATTCTGAATCATCACTTTTTGGATGCCAAATTTTTGGAATTCTCTATCCCGAATTCTAAGGGTGTATAATCCATTTGGTAGTGGAGGTAAGTCGACTTGAGTGATCGCTTGCATTGACTGTAGTGATTTGACAAGCTTTCCTTCAATAGTATATAGATCTACTTTGTAAATGGGTTCCTCAGAGTCAAAAGAGATAGTTTGCTGTGCTGGGTTTGGATATACTTGAAAAGGTAACTGAGCTTGCTTATTACTAGTGCTCAAAACAAGATCTGTAAATTCTACAAAGGAGTTGTCAAAGTTGGCATCCAGTGCGAAATTGTTACCCAAAATCTCGAAAGGAAAAGTAACATAACGACCCAAAGAATTGTAATCTCCCTCAAAGCTTATAGTCTGCCCTGGCATAAACAAGGTGTCTATATTATATCGAATAAACAAGGTAGGGCCAGAATTGGAAAGATGCAATGGGTATTCATAGACGGCAAGCGTCAAAGCTGAAATGGGTTCTTGGCTATTATTTTTTAGGGTATATGAGATGTCATAATTATATCAATTACACGAAGTTCGATCATGGTAAAGTAGTCGTCTACATGATTTAAAATTTGCGTGCTGTCCTTACCTATTTTGATTCTTGTAACTACACTTGTACCTATATCATAATCAGAATAATTATACATGTATATAATGGTATCCTCTCCTGTAGTAAATATGTTGAAATCTGACTTAGACCAGTTTGGAGTATAAAATCGGTCTAATGTCTTGCCCTCTTGTTTTGCAACACTTGCATTTTGTATTAGGTAAGCGCTTTCGGCCCCTCTAGGAATCATATCGATGTAGGAACTAGAAATCCATTGGTGGTCTGCAAATTCAAAATACGAATCGTTTTGCGCCTGTACAAACGAAATACTGCAGAGAATAACAAGAAGTGAAATGGTTAGAAATTTCATGTTAGTGGTTTAGTATTACCAGAGTAGCAAATTTTATTTTCTTTAAGAAATACTAAGGGCTTTTTAGAAGTATTTGCAGTCTTGTTGTCAGAATATTGGAAATTTTAAACCGAAAAATGTAAAAGGGGAGGAAACCGAAAAATGTAAAAGTAGAAAATTGATAAACTAAAGAAGTACTCGGTAAGAATGGGTTTTACTTTTACATTTAGTATTTTTCGGTTTTACATTTACTTCCCGTGTGAGGGATAGTAGCCAACGTGCACGATAGTGCGCGTGTCCGAAGGACCGAAGTGAACACGGAGTGGCGAATAGCCCGACCCATAAATTCGCTTTTCCGCGAATTTATGGGTCACACCCAAACTCAAATTACAAGTATCGTTATTTTTATATTGTAAAACTTTCTACTTCAAACTAAAAAAGGCTCCCCAAACGAGAAGCCCTTTTAATGATATTTTTATCTAAGAGAATAGTACACAAAAGCGATGAATTCATCACTCATAATTCATCATTAGATTAAAGTTCCTTCTGAAAATACGAAATAAAATCCGCCATACTCATCGCACCCAAATCCCCCTCTCCTTGCTTACGCACAGACAAAGTTCCAGCTTCTTCTTCCTTCTCTCCTATAATGAACATGAATGGAATCTTCTTTACCTCCGTATCGCGAATCTTACGAC
>CAYZUW010000426.1:0-3321 GCA_964481325.1 uncultured Saprospiraceae bacterium | reverse complement strand
CTATTGATGATAGCAATGGCGTTTCCTATTCTTGGACAGACGAAAATGGAAACAATTTATCTCCTAATGGCGAGTTATCTCTGACAGTTTCTACGCCAGGCAACTATACGTTTACAGCGATTGATGATATTTCCGGTTGTCAAGCTGTAGAGCAAGTTTTTGTGGAAGGAAGTTTAATGGAACCTAATTTTTCTATTGGTATTCCTACTCCTTTCGATTGTAGAGTAAATGAAACAATGCTGATGGGTTTACTTTCTGATCTGGATGGAGACTTCTCTTTTGTGTGGATGAATGAGACCGACGAGGTCGTGGGCAACGATATAAATCTTGTTATTCAGGCAGCTGGAGCATACACCTTATCAGTTATAGATAATGAAAATGGTTGCTCAAGACCAGTAACCGTTAACGTTTTTGATAATACTGCAGAGCCAGATATAAGCATTGATCAGACTCAAAATTTAAGTTGTACAAATTCTACTTCAGAAATTGTAATAAATACTTCTGAAGATAACTTAACTTATTCTTGGACTACTCAAAATGGAAGTATCACATCCGATGAAGGAAGCTCTATCACTGTAGATATGGGAGGGAACTACCTAGTAGTCGTTACCGATGAAGATACAGGATGTACCACAGAAACTAATATTGAAATACAAGCCAATTTTGATGCTCCAAATTATGAAGCGTCTAATCCAAATAATATTTCATGTGATAATGTTAGCTCCAATGTATTTATTAATGACTTTGGGACAGGTCTATCATACACATGGACTGCTAGCAATGGTGGTACTATTACTGCTGGATTGGATTCGAATAATCCTACTTTTGGCTCAGCTGGAGACTATACTGTATTGGTAACGAATCCAATTTCTGGTTGCGCAGTTGAACAAACCTTTTCTATTACAGGAGATATTCTTGAACCTGAAATTCAAGTGACTGGGGGAGGCCAATTAGGTTGCGAAGATACTAGTTTACCAGTTTCTGTAAGTCTTTTAAATACTGATATCCAAAATATTAGTATTCAATGGTCAAGCAATAATGGAGGTGCCTTTAATGGACAGACTGATTTGGCCATTGCCTCTGTTACTGCAGCGGGTACCTACCAAGTAGTTGCAACCAATTTAGACAACGGATGTACTGCTATCGAAACTATTGAAATAACGCAAGACAATGATAAACCAATAATAGAGCTTGCACCTAGTAATAATATAGATTGTATAAATGAAACCATTACATTGAATGCTAGTGGATCAACACTTGAAAGTGACTTCAATGTTCAATGGACTTCAGATAATGGAGCTACATTGGATAACGCCAATAGTCTGACCCCAACAGTTACACAGGCGGGCACTTATACATTGGTGATAATGAATCCAAATAATGGTTGCTCTTCTGAGGCTTCTGTTACAATATCAGAAGATAATTCCTTGCCAATAGTTGATCTGCCTACGCAATTAGACTTGAGTTGCGATGCACCTTCATTTGTTTTGGGTGGGGGAAACTCTAGTGTGGGAGCAGAATATCAATACCAATGGTTTGATACAAATATGAATGCCATTCCAGGTGCCAATAATATCACCCTAGACATAAACGAATCAGGTGAGTATACGCTTCAGATAACAAATTCGACTACTGGTTGTACGGATTCAAGAACAGTCATTGTAAACGGAAATGCAGATTTACCACAAGTGGATGCTGGAAATAGTTTAGAGTTGAACTGCACCAATGAAAGTGATTTCTTGTCTGGATCCGCACCACCTAACGCTTCCTTAATTTGGACAACTGTAGATGGAAATATATTAAGCGGTGCCAATACATTAAATCCGGAGATTAATTCTGCAGGGACATATATTTTGACAGCTACTATACCAGGTACGGGGTGCGAAGCAAGTGCGTCTATTGTTGTCCTCGAAGATATGAGTGCTCCGATGATTGAGATAGCTACACCAGAAGACTTGAATTGTATTAATACAAGTATTGTAGTCGATGCTTCTTCATCTTCTAGTAATGGGGTATCGATACTTTGGACGAATACAAACAATAATCCAATACTTAACGAAACAAGCTTAACACCCGAGTTTAGTTTGCCAGGGGAGTACATTCTTACGATTACAGATGATGCAACAGGTTGTACATCTGAAGAAGTTGTTATTATTGAAGAGTTAATAAACGAACCAGTTGTTAATCTTGAAGCAGAAATAAGATTAGATTGTGATCTTACTTCATCATTTATTGGAGACATCGAAAACCCTAATTACACCTACCTTTGGACAACTAACTCTAGTTTATTCGAAAGTACTTCCTCACAAATAGAAGTCACAGAGTCAGACACATATAACTTGTTAGTTACAGATATTTTGAGCGGTTGCGAAGCTTCTTTTTCAGTTGATGTTATTAGTGATGTGGAAGCGACAAATATTGTTTCACTGGACGCGGATATGATTAACTGTACTAATCAATTTGTTGTCCCTAATTTGGATATCGATTCCGACATTTCAGAAGTTTCTATTGTGTGGACTACTAGTAACGGAGCAATTGATTCTGGCGAAAATTCTGCAAATCCAATTTTTACTTCTGCTGGGGAATACACTGTTGAAATAACAAATAATAATAGTGCATGTATTACCACTGAAATAATAGTAATCGATGAGAGTAATGATGAACCAGTGTTTGATCTTGGACCTGATGTAGAATTGTCATGTGGTAATACTATGCTGCAAGCAGGTATAGGATTAGGTCAGCAAAACCCTGACTACGAATATTCTTGGACAGATGCTCAAGGCAATACCATATCCAATAATAGTTCAATCGATATTGATAATGAAGGAACCTTTCAGTTGGAAGTATTGAACACGCTAAACGGTTGTACATTTATAGACCAAATTGAAGTGTCCGAAAATATTGACGCACCAGAAATATCTGCAGGAGAGGAGCAAATTTTCAAATGTGGAGATACTCAACTATCACTCCAGGGTTCGGTACTTTCTAACTTAAATAATGTTGAAATAAGATGGGAAACAGATAATGGAAATATTATTGAAGGAGAGGACTCTTTAAGCCCTGTTGTTACTCAGCCTGGCACATATACTTTGGTATTGACCAATTTAGATAATCAATGCTCAAGTTCTGAATCAGTGCTAGTATCACCAGATATGGATGCACCGAATGCGATTATTGATCCTTCAGGTGATTTGACATGTGTCCAAACTAGTTTGATGTTGAATGGAGGCAACTCTACTGGCAATGGTAATCTTAATTTTACTTGGTTTAGAGAAGGGGTAGAGTTGAGCTCAGATACTGATCAAATCCTAATAAATAGCC
>CAYZUW010000425.1:0-3330 GCA_964481325.1 uncultured Saprospiraceae bacterium | reverse complement strand
TATGGAAAGTGTCTAAAGCTATCTAACAAGATATATTTATTTTTATTTCTCCACATTATTTGAAACAAATACTGAAGTTTCTATATCTAAAGCTTAGAAAAGATCTTTTACATATCATGAAAAAATTATATATGAAGAAGCTAGAATTTTCAACTTTAGCATCATATTTGTATTATTTTAATATGTAAGAAGGGAACGCAACCTGAACATTGAGCCTCACGTACTTAATATAGTATGTCTAAGATTCTCCAAAAGGGAGTTTTATGGTTAATAATACAGGGTTTTTACCCATTTCTTACTAATTTAAGCAAGACACACTTTATAATCCTTATAAATAATATATCCAAATGGCTAGAATATTAATAGTAGATGATGAGAGTAGTATCCGAAAGACCCTTCGCGAGATACTAGAATTTGAGAAATACGAAGTCAATGAAGCGGCTGATGGATTAGACTGTTTGGTAAAATTAAAGAAGCATAAGTACGATGTAATCATCATGGATATCAAGATGCCTAAAATGGATGGTATGGAAGCGCTTGAGAGAGTACAGCTTCTTGCACCAGACACGCCGGTGATTATGATATCTGGGCATGCAAATATTGATACCGCAGTAGAAGCAGTAAAAGTAGGAGCGTTTGATTTCATTTCTAAGCCGCCAGATTTAAACCGTCTCCTTATCACTGTAAGGAATGCTATGGATAAGTCTGCTTTGGTTACGGAGACTAGAGTATTGAAGAAGAAAGTGAGTAAGGTCAAGACGCCAAAGATAATTGGTGAGTCAAAGCCAATCATGAATATTAAGAATACCATTGATCGGGTCGGACCTACTGACGCTCGTGTATTGATTACGGGAAGCAATGGAACAGGAAAAGAATTGGTAGCTAGATGGCTGCACGAGAAAAGTGCTAGAGCCGACGGACCAATCATCGAAGTAAACTGTGCTGCGATTCCTAGTGAATTGATCGAAAGTGAGCTTTTTGGTCACGAGAAAGGATCATTTACAGGAGCATATAAGCAAAAGATTGGAAAGTTTGAATTGGCCAATGGCGGTACCATCTTCTTAGATGAAATCGGAGACATGAGCCTTAATGCTCAAGCAAAAGTGCTACGTGCATTACAGGAAAGTAGAATCACTAGGGTAGGAGGAGATAAGGAAATTCAGGTAGATGTAAGAGTAGTGGCTGCCACCAACAAGAACCTTCAAGAAGAAATCAATCAAAATAAATTTAGAGAAGATTTATACTATAGATTAGCGGTAATCTTGATTCACGTACCACCACTAGATGCTAGAAAGGATGACATCCCTTTATTAGTAAATCATTTTAATAATATGATTTGTCAGGAATATGGAATCACTCCTAAATCCATCGAAGCAGATGCCATAAAAGCATTGCAGGATGTGGATTGGTCAGGAAATATAAGAGAATTGAGAAATGTAGTTGAACGTCTCATTATCTTAAGCCAAGAAAAGATAACAAAGCAAGATGTGCTGTCATTTGTGGTGGCATCTAGTAGCCAAAACATCTCTAAGTTGCAGGACATCTTTTCTAGATTTAAAGACATAAATGAATTGCATTCATTTATGACTAAAGAATTTGAAAAATTTCAACAGCCTGGTTAACAGGATGAAAATAATCTATAATATTTTATCAAAACAGCTTGCTTTTATAGCAGGCTTTTTTGTTGTACAATGTTTGAGTCCACTCCAAAATCTCATCCAAAATATTCCATTTTTGGGAATCCACTAGTTTCTAGAGTGGACTCGTATTTGTATTCCAAGCTATTTAGTACATTTGCCGTAAATAAGAAATTAATAATATGAAGAATACTGTGGATAACTCCGATGAAATAGAAAAAATAGTTCAAAGCAAAGAACACGGTAAAAGAATGAAACAGTGGACTAAAATAAAAGGTGAAAATGCCTGGACTATGTTCAAGGTGATCGCAGAATTTGTAGATAGCTTTGAAGTAATGAATAAAATAGGGCCTTGCGTGTCTATTTTTGGCTCTGCGCGTACTCAACCAGATCATCCATATTATAAGATGGCTGTAGATGTTGCTAAGCGCATGGTGCAAGAAGGATATGGCATTATTACAGGTGGAGGACCTGGTATCATGGAAGCTGGTAATAAAGGCGCATTTGAAGCTGAAGGTGTCTCTGTAGGACTCAATATAGATCTACCTTTTGAGCAAAGTCACAATGCATACATTCATCCGTCTTATAATTTAGACCATAGATATTTCTTTATCCGTAAAGTAATGTTTGTAAAGTATGCCCAAGCCTTTGTAGTGATGCCTGGTGGATTTGGGACATTGGATGAACTCTTTGAAGTACTTACCTTAATACAAACTAAAAAAATAACAAGAGTACCTGTTATACTTGTAGGCACTGAATTTTGGGGTGGGATGAGAGATTGGATTCAAAACACCATGCTAGAAAAAGCGCATAATATCAGTGAGAAGGATATGGACCTCATTCCTATTGTCGATACTCCAGAAGAAGTTGCTAGCATTATCAATAAGTATTATGATAACGAAGACAGTTCATTTGAACCTAATTTTGAGTTGTAAATAGGAATTCAATAAACTATACATCTCTTATTTTTTTGCTTGGCGGGTTGCCGCGTGAAGGGGTGTAATGATGGCGTAAGGTGGGCAACTAGGTGTTTTTGGCTTTGCGCCAGTCCGAAGGAACAAGTCATGAAACACCTGACCTATATGGGATGGCCTTGCGCATTAGCATAGGGCACGCCCAAAGTATACTCCCTTAAAAATTAGGAATATTAATTGGCGAACCTGAGGATTGATTTCCACCTCTATTACTATCAGAACTACGAGTGTTGCTATTTTTGTCTAAAAAGCGCCAGCTGATCCCAAACCTGAAAGCCAATTCTTTTTGAGGATGGAAGGGTACTTGATAAAAAACTTCATCGGTCAAGACGGAACTTACATTTTCAAGTTTTATAAATGTTCTGAAAGTCTCAATCACAAAACCAAAGTGAGCATCTAAGGCAGGATATATGGTAACCTCTTGGCTAGATTGGAGGTGGAACTGACCTAGAGCTGGGTTGAAATTGTTAGCGAAATAGCTATCACTTAACCGGAGGTCGAGGCCAAAACGTGCAAGCATTATATTTTTGAAGATTCTTCTTTGTGCAAAAAGACTATGTCTTGACCACCAGTTAGGCAAGGTGATCGCGTCGTCATCGCTAGTCTGAAACATGATCAAGTTTTCTAGATGAAAAACATTCCACTTAAGGTTTTTCTGGTTGTTCTTTTTCAAAATTTACCCTTCCCAACAAAGGGAATATTGAGATTTTGTGGGTTGG
>CAYZUW010000424.1:0-3351 GCA_964481325.1 uncultured Saprospiraceae bacterium | reverse complement strand
ATAGAGGTGCCCATAGGAATAATGAAGCATCTTTTTTATAAGGTGCGCTCCATAAGAAAACTTGATGATTTCTAAAGACGACCAACGACTTATTGACCTATGTTTGAATGGAAACAGGTTGGCTCAAAGAGACATCTATGTCAAGTATGGAAAGGCGATGTATCATGTCGCGGTACGTATGGTCGCAGAACAGTCCATTGCTAAGGATATGATGCAAGACACATTTGTGAAGGTGTTTGAAGAGTTGGGCAATTTTAGAGGAGAATCCACTTTAGGAGCATGGATAAAAAAGATAACCATCAATAATTGTTTGATTCACCTCAGAAGAAAAGGGCACTTGCAGATGCAAAAATTGGATGAAGCTTCCTTAAAAGTTGTAGAGGATCATCCTGAAATATTAATAAAGGAAGTGGATATGCTTAAGATACATGAGGCGATAAAGTCCTTACCTGCTGGGTGTCGAACCGTTTTGACGCTGTATTTATTAGAAGGGTATCAACATTCAGAAATTGCAGAAATATTAGAAATATCCCTCTCCACGTCAAAGACGCAGTATCGGAGAGGAAAGTTATTGTTAAGAGATAAATTAAAAGCAATCTATTACAATGAAGATTGATTTAGAAAAATATATAAGAAATCATCGTTCCGAATTGGACGATGTAGAAGAAGTCAATCTCGATGAGATGTGGAAGGACTTTGTGGAAAAGGATAAGCCAGTTTCTAAACCCAAGTTCAATTGGTTTAAGGTAGCAGCTATAGGGATTATTTTGGTAGCGGCGGTATCTTTTCTAGCTCGAAATTGGCAGTTGAATAAAGATGATGTCATTTATGAAAGGCTGTCTCAAAGTAATCCGGGCTTGGCCCAAGAACAAGAAAATTTGGTGAAATTGATTTCTAATCAAGGCGAAATAATTGGTGAGTTGGGAGTGGATGTAAAACAATTTCCAGAATTGTTTCGGGAGCTCAAGGTGCTAGACAGTTTGCAGCTAGAAGCAATGCAGGATATCGATAATTTTCAAGATAGAAGAAATTTATATAAAGCGTTAATGAAGAATTATGAAAGCAAAGCGCGCGTGCTTGAGTTAATTATACGCGAATTTGATAAACAAGAAAATGAAATTGATTATGAAAAATCTATTCAGATATAAAAGAATGCCCGTTTTTCTGTTGTTGCTAATTTCTTTTTTAGCATTTACTGGAAAAGCGAAGAATGAAAAGAAAAAGACGATTAACAAATCCTTTGTGGTAAATAGTGATAGTGAAGTTTCATTTGATCATCGTAGGGGCGAACTGATAGTAGAATACATTGACGGTGATGAAGCTAGATTAGAGGCGACAGTTATAGTCAAAGGAGAAGATGAAGAAGATGTCCAAACGATTTTGGATGCTATGGACGTGGAAGTAAATGAATTTGGTGGAGGAATTGAAATTAACACCAATGAAAATATCAAATCTTGGAGCACGAATAGTGGATGGTTTTGGACAAGGCATAAACTGGTATTAAAAAATGGAATAGAAATCACTAGTAAAGTGGAGCAAGTCACTATAAATGCAATATTGTATATGCCAAAAGTGAATGTTTTATCGCTAGGCGCTAAATACGATGATATACGAGTTGTCACCTGTCAGGCGAATAAGATTGTAGTTGATTTGCATTCAGGAGTACTCAAGGCCAATAATGGCATTGATGCGGATGCACATATAAAGATTAAGTATGGGAAGTTAGATTTACAATATATTGGAGATTTAAGATTGGAAAGCTATGACTCTAAGGGGAGCGTAGGGAATGTGAATAATCTAGTGATAGATGATAAGTACTCGGATATTGAACTGGGAAATGTTAATTCTTTAGAGGCTACACTTCATGATAGTGACATATCCTTGGGGAATGTATCTGAGGCTGCCATTATTAACGATAAGTACTCTGAGATACAAATGGGTAATGTGGCTTCATTAAGTGCAAGACTGCACGATAGCGACTTATACTTAGGCAATGTAACAGGGGATGCTAATATTGTAGATAAATATTCTGAAATCAAATTTGGTCATATGCAAAATGGAGATTGGGATTTGCATGATAGCAAGATCGTAATTGAAAACGCTGGACACTTAAAAGTCAGAACGAAGTATACTGAATTTGAAATGAAGGATGTGAATTCTTTGAGCCTAAATTCTCATGACGATGATTTTGAAATCAATAAAATTGATGACCTCACGATATCGGAATCAAGGTATACACAATACCAAATTAGGGAGCTAGCCAAAACTATGGACATTGGCTATTCTCATGACGACGATTATATAGTCGAAAAATCTAGTAGTGAATTGTCTAAGCTAGATTTTAATGGGAAGTATACAAATTTGAAATTGCCTCTGCCGTCAAATTTAAATTATAATCTAAAAGGAACTATGAAGTATGGGGATTTGAAATACCCTAAAGATGGAGTAAAGGAAACGCGTTATGTGAAAGATGGTAGTGATTTTGAAATTGAGGGTGTCGCAGTTGATGGGTCAGAAATGTTAAGTGTAAAAATAGAAGCCTACGATTGTAATATTAATTTAGAAAACTACTAGAGGGAGGCATTTTTTTTAAAATTCGAATCAAAAAAATATAACCAATGAAATATTTAATGCTCTTAACTGCACTTTGTTTTGTTTGTCTATCGATCTCTTGCCAGTCTGTAGTTGATATTCCAGCGGGCGAAACTGTTGAACTGGATTACCCTTCCTACGATTATACAGATGTAGTCCTGAGGAATAGGGGAATGAAAACGATAGAAGTATCTGTATTGTCTAAAGAAACGAACAAGCGACTCCGAAGCTTCGGCTTAGACAAGTTGGCTAAAGAAGAAGTAATGGTAGAGTCTACTTCGAAGCTTGTTCTCAAAAATAACAATGAAAAATCTGTATCCCTTAGATTATCATCATCGAAAAGCGCAAAACCTATTGCTGCTAATTCGAATAGGAAGGTTAATTTCACTTTAAGGAATAGTAGTGGTGTGTCTATCCCTTTAATAATTCCAACGGTCATGAATCCAAATCTATCCCCAGAATCCACAAGTGGTGTTACGCTCAAGATGGGCCAAGAAGTTTTATTTAAGGTGCGTGGAAGGAAATACGTGTTACTGACTGTGGATGAAAGTATTCAGAATGGAGATATTTTGGATGTGGCGAAGTTGTTGCCTGAGCGGAAGAAGGAGTTGGGATTGTAAGTATAGAAAGACAAATCAGGCTTCTTTACTTCAAACTTAGAGAAGCATTTTAGTCATTATTATTACAAAAATGACTGGTAAAGAAAAAAACAGCCACATCCCTGTGGCTGTTTTGAATAAATGTGAAACTAAAATAAAT
>CAYZUW010000423.1:0-3376 GCA_964481325.1 uncultured Saprospiraceae bacterium | reverse complement strand
TTCCTATGTTTATCCGGAGTTAAGCAGCAATGATAATTCGAAAATATTAGCTCAGTTCAAAATTTTAGAAGCTTTCATTGCAAAACAGACAAACCCTGTGATTGCTATAGGTGATTTTAATCAACTTCAGTTTTCAAATTATCTTAAAGATTTAAAAAGAGAATCTTTACTCAATGATAGTAGAAGGTTTCAGTTTTTAGATAATCCTACTGACCACATTTTGTTTTCTTCGCATTTTGATTGTGTAGAGTTTCAAACTATAAGCAATAGATTTGCTAATCATTTAGGGATAAAAGGATCTTATCAACTTAATAATACTTCTGCAAATGTTCAAAAATCGAATACTAAGTTTTAAGTATGCGGTAAGTGGCATTGTTGATAATATCATCAATACGCCAAATTTTAGAATTCATCTTCTTTTTTCTTGTTTGGTAATTTTTGCAGGATTTTATTTTTGTATAACAAAAATAGAATGGTTAGCAATTATTTTATGCATCGGTATAGTTCTAACGGCAGAATCACTTAATACTTCTATTGAATATTTAACAGACTTAGTCACAGAAGATTACCACGAACTGGCAAAAAAAACCAAAGATTCTGCAGCTGGCGGAGTTCTTATCAGTGCTATAACAGCATTTATTGTTGGTCTTTATATCTTCATTCCTTATCTCAAGATTTTATTTTTTGGTTAGATATTTGTCTTTATGCTCATACTAGTTAAGAGCAAGGCAAAAACATCTAATTAATAATAATATGAGTTCGTTAACCTCCAATAACTTAAAACTATTTATCATATCATTATCCTGTGCATTTTCAATTTCTCTTTCCGCACAATATCAAAGCGCATTAAGAATAGAGAACTACGCAGGAATAAATTCCATTTTTTTAAATCCAGCTTCTACCAACAATTACCCACTTCGTTGGGATTTGAATCTAGCCTCATCTAATCTTTTCATAGACAACTCTGTTGCTTATATATCTAATACCAGTGTTGGAGACCTAAGCCAAAACGCTGACCAGTTGCGTCAAGGATGGGATATGGAGAACATAATTGGGGAAGATTTGGTAGCAGACTTTTATAGAGACACCGTAGGAAATAATTATGTTCAAGCAAGTTATACAATAAATGGCCCAGCATTTTTATATAATACGAACGGAGGCCAATCCTTCGGGGCGTTTTATAATTTTAGAGTAATGGGCGGAGCTCCCAACTTGCCGGGAAGCCTAAATTACTATAGCTACGTTTCCAGGTCAGTTGATGAATTTATTGATTTCCCATCATTCAATTTTAGTTTTATGGCTTGGGATGAAATCGGTGTTCATTTTTCTCAAAGAATAACTACTAATGTTGGTTATATATCGGGAGGAATCAACCTTAAATTTCTAAGAGGATATGAAGCAGCTTATTTTTCCTTGAACAACCAAACTGAAATAAGTTTTGTAGACAATAGCCAGATAGAGGTTTCTGGGTTAAACGTAGAATATGGATATACTACATCAAATATTGATATTTTAGAAACGCAAACATTTAACCCAAATCCTACTGGCAGGGGCTTTGGAGTAGATATAGGATTCAACTATGTAATAGAGGATGAGACTGAAACACCTAAGTTGAGGTTAGGCGCTTCTATAAATGATATTGGTGCAGTAAATTTCAAAACTGATTCTGAAGTTCATGTTTTGCGAGGGGCACAAAACATCACCTTTAATGAATCAACCTACCAATCCTTTTCTACTATAGAAGAGGCGAGAGACCAAGCGAGCAGAGATGTTTTAGGGGCTATTAACTTATCTCAATCAGATGAATTTTTGCGAGTGGCCTTGCCAACAACGTTCAGCTTACAGGCAGATTATAAGGTACTTGAGAATGTGTTTGTTTCTGGCTTGTTTATCAATAGAATTTCATTTTCACCTTCAGCAGTAAAGGCAACTAATTTTTTATCTCTTGCGCCTCGATTTGAACATCGCTGGGGAATGCTTTCTTTGCCTGTGAATATTACTGAATATAAAAGACTCAAAATGGGAGCAGCCATGCGCCTTGGGTTTATAATATTAGGGACAGATGATTTGGCTTCCATATTAGGAACCAAAGAATTTAGAAGTACTGACTTTTATATAGGTATTAAAGCAAATCCATTTAAGATTGGAAAATCTAAAAGAGGGAGTTCAAAAGGTAATGGCAAAAAGACCCAAGTTAAATGCTATAAGTTTTAAAGTTATAATCAACGGAAATTATCCCAATCTACTTTCCCTTGAGTATAAAAGCCACGCTTAATTCCAATTAAAAAATGAGTCCACTCTGAAAACTAGTGGATTTCAAATAGGGAAAATATCGCCAAAAGAAACATTATACGATTTCATGAATTTTCTTAGTGGACTCAAAATGCCTTTGTTTTAGGGTGTTCTCACTTTAGTACTTTGATTAATCCAGCATTTCACGGTAAAACTATCACCAACATTCATAGAGCGTTGGAAGATATCCTCTTTACTGGGCATATATTGATGATACTTACCTATCAATTTTGTGGCTTCCGCAGCCGTTTCAGAATCTCTTTTAGCCTTATTCCATTCGTCAATGGCTACCCAAGTGACCACCTGAGAGTCAAATCCTCTTCCAGGGCCGCAAAGTGGACCACTAGAAGCATATAGCTTGCCTATCAAGATATGCGCCTTACCCCAACCAGGTTTTAGTTCTAGAGCTTTTCTAGCATATCTACGAGAAGAAGAATATTTCTTCAAATGAGCATAATATATCTTTGCTATAGTTAAGTAATATTCAGCAGTCTTTTGGGTATCGCTACTTTTCTCAGCACGTCCTTCATAGCATTCTATGGCTTCAGAATAATTGGCTTCTCGTAGTAAGGAATTACAAGAGGGTCCTTTAGTAGTAGTCGTTATCACTTCTGGTGGAAAACAACGGTCTATTTCTGGCTTGAGTTTTTGCAAAAGGGCGTCAGTATCAGGGCATTTTCCCCATTTCAATCTACTGTATACAAGGCTTATCGATTCACAATCAGTCAGATTATTTTCATATTCTTTCGTGTATTTCTCTTTGTAGTACGCACAAGAATAAAAATTTTCTATTCCCTCTAACTCTTCTAGTCTAGCAGGCGCATACCCAGAGACCAAAGCCCATCGATCACATTCTTTTGTATTCTTGCAGTTCTTCGTTCCATACTCGACAATATCCAATACTTTCTGAGCGTACTTTTGACCTTCTTCCATACTAATTTTTTTGCCAACAATGCTTTCAAGTAGCAAGGCCGTAAAAGGGTTGACAACGAAGTCTGCTGTCTTTTCGCCATCCTTATCTGTTACTTCTTTAAACAATTCATATTTGTCTTTTTGACTTGCGCGGTCAGGGTAGGTGTAGTAT
>CAYZUW010000422.1:0-3408 GCA_964481325.1 uncultured Saprospiraceae bacterium | reverse complement strand
CCTAAGCAACAGATTTACAGTCTGCCCCGTCTCTCCAACTTCGGCGCACCCCCAACGTACTGCTGACCTAAGTCAACAGATTGAGCCAATGGAGGGATTCGAACCCCCGACCCGCTGATTACAAATCAGCTGCTCTGGCCAACTGAGCTACATTGGCGATTCTATTGATGAATCTGTTATTTATTCAGTAAATGTGTCTTGAAATCTTCAAGATTTAACATTTTTGGCTTAATTCAGAGACATTTCTCTGAAAGCGAATGCAAAGATACTCTTTTTCAAATAAAATGAAAATATTTTTCTCGATTTATTACCGCCCCAAATCATTTACGAGCGCCAACTTAGTTTGTTGCTAATGTCTCGAATTTAGACAATAAATTTGAGTATTCTTATAATGTGTTTAAAAGTAAGGCATAAGGCATAATATGGCATTATACTGTTGGTCATTCATACACCAAAAATTGCCTTCATTCAAATTAGTACATTGATCGCTCCTCCCCGCAGAAATTAATCGCGCAGCACCGTAGGTGTGAAGCTCGACAAGAGTATTCGCGTAGGAAAAAGGGGGAGTAACGGCATACCGAGTGGGCAGGTTCGTGTATAGCTCGGTATATAGTGGATCACCCGGTAGCCTGCGTAGCATGGCTATTTTTCCCAAAGATATTGGTTGGCGATTCACAGATGACTTAAAATACAAACGACCAAATACATTTGCAATGCATTTGGTCGCTTGGTAGAACTTAACATATGCCGATAAACTATCTGGCACGGAGCTGTTCCTTGTATTGCTTAATTCTTCGCTTTAATTTTTCTACTACGGAATCTAAGGCTGCTTCAAATTTGAGCTTGTTGTCACTGATGTATATAACTTCACCTGGAACTTGCAACTTGACCTCTACAGTCTTGCCTTTTATTCTTCCTGAATTCTCTAATTTGAGTATTACGTCCGCTTGAATAATTCGTTGAAAGTAATTCTCTAGATTCGAGATTTTTTGCTCAATGTATTGTAATAGTTTTTGATCTGCGTCAAAATGAACTGATTGCGTTATTATTTTCATAATCTAAAATTTTTAATGGTTATTGAAAAAAACATTGAGTGCGTTCGTGCTACATAGGCTTTTGTTTTTAAGGTGAATTAATTTTGTTTTGCTTTGGGATGTGCTTTCTTGTACACTTCCTTTAGCTTTTCTATTGAATTATGTGTATAAATCTGAGTAGCGTTTAGACTACTGTGACCAAGTAATTCCTTAATTGAGTTGAGGTCAGCGCCATTATTTGACATGTGTGTCGCAAACGAATGCCGCAGTGTGTGGGGGCTTCGTTGATCCACGGTAGTTACCGTACTAAGGTGCTTATTGACTAGGTTATAAACAAATTTAGGATATAATGATTGGCCTTTATTAGTAACGAAAAAAGCTGTTGCTTTATTATCGGGGAAGGCATTGTTTTTTTGGACAATATAGTGCTCTAACACTTGCAGCAAGCCTTTAGCAAATGGAATAATTCGTTCTTTATTGCGCTTCCCTAACACCTTGAGCTGCATAGCTTTGAAGTCTATATCCCTATACTGGAGACCAATGAGCTCTGCCCTTCGTAGTCCTGTGGCATAGAGCGTGTATATAACCGCCTTATCGCGAGTGCCGCTAAAATCATCTGCAAATTCTATATGCGAAAGGAGCTTCTCTAGATTCGCCTGCTTTACATAAGAAGGAAGTTTTTTTGATTCTTTTGGCCCTTGTACTTTCCGCATAGGATTGGTTTTCACTACTTTGCGGCGAATAAGAAATTTATATAAACTATTTAGACAAGATAGTTTCCGATTGATGCTTCTTGGAGTAATATTGCCTTGCATAAGATGCACTATCCAAGATCGCACATGCACATGAGTGACTTGCAATACGTCTTCTATATCAAAGGTAGATTTGAGGTAAAATATAAATTGCTCAATATCATTTACATACGCTGAAATAGTATGAGAAGAATACTTTTTTTGAAATTCTAGATATGTGTAATAGGCTTTCTCGTGCATAAGATTCGAATTAAATATAGAACTAAATTTTAAGAAAATCAACAACGTGTGAAACATTATTGCGTATACTCTTCAAACGAGCGATGATTATGTATCAGATAGCGCTAATAACAGTAGATAAATTTATAATATATGCCAAAACATAATAAGCCATCAAGAAAACCGAATTCGTTTCTCAACAAACCCGTTTTTGAAGGTGGAATAAAGGCTATGCGTGCATTGATTAAAGAAAATCTCGTCTACCCCAAGGAAGCCATCAAAGCTAAAGTGGAAGGTAGTGTTAAGATCAGGTATGATATTGACTATAAGGGTAATGTTATCAAGGCTAAAGTAATCAAAGGAATAGGTCATGGGTGCGATGAAGAAGCGCAACGCCTTGTGCACTTATTTAAATTCAAAATAGATAAGACCAGGAAGGTTCGCGTTATCTTCCACAAGAATATTCAAATCAATTTCAAATTACCTAAAGAAAAAACAAAGCCCATAAAGTCAAAACCTAAGGGAAATATGTCTATCCAATATAAAATAACTGAAAAGCCTAAAATCAAGCCTTCTGAGGGAGGTAAAAAACAAGGTGGTTCTAGTTCTAGTTATTCTTATACTATCAACATAGGCTAAAATAAGCCCTATACGGCATGGATTGGTCAGGGTATACCTAAGGACATGTAGGGATTATAGGCGGCATACGCATATTTCAGCAAATTCGTTCATGGGCATAAAAAAAGACTCGATTCTAAAATCGAGTCTCCTAGGCATTGCCTTTTTTTCATACTAATTCAATCTTGCTTTCGTTTAAATTTCTTTACCGTTATACAGATTGCTTAAGTTTAAAACGTTTATCCTATATTTTATGCTGCTAGACAATCAAAAGAAAAGCATTTAATCTTTTTTGCATGCTTATCAGTAGATGAGTAAATTGTGTCTCAGAATATAAATTTCTTCTATGCGTATAATGGTATGGCTCTGGATTGTCTTGATAATGGCTTGTGAAACTGATAAGGTATCTAAAACTGGCTCAAAATCCTCTCATCTTTTATTCAAAGAGGTCCCTTCTAGTCATAGTTGCATTCAATTTCAAAATAAGCTCACAGAAAACCTTAGTACGGGTGATAATATTCTTGACTTTGACTACTTTTTTAACGGGGCTGGCGTTGCAGTAGCTGATTTTGATAATGATGGCTTAGAAGACCTATTTTTTACGGCTAATCAAGTTGAAAATCGCATTTATAAAAACGATGGAGCTCTTCGCTTTACGGACAAAACGGAAACGGCGGGTATCAAAGGTTCAAAAAATTGGTCCAATGGAGTGACTTGTGTAGATGTGAACTCTGATGGTTTTATGGATATTTATGTGTCTCAAGGTGGGCCATATGGGCCTGAGA
>CAYZUW010000421.1:0-3413 GCA_964481325.1 uncultured Saprospiraceae bacterium | reverse complement strand
GCAGTATCTATTCCTAGGTTAAAAAGATTTCAAGAGAAATTTCCTGAGTTGTTGAAAGACGACGCAGTACATTAAAATATAATACCCCCTTAAATATTTACTATACCCCCACCGATTACTAAAGAACCTTCAAGTTAATTCTTGTAGGTTCTTTTTTTGATTCTGGGCGATGCGGTTCAGCAACAGCCCTAGAGGACAAACGGTGGAAACGGCATGGTATGGATATGGGATTGGTTGGTGCGTTGGATGTGGGGGGATGATGTAGAGACGTCGATTTATCGCGTCTCTAAACGCGCGAGGCATCCATACCATATTAGTGGACGACGTGACAGCAGGCATGAAGCGCGATGGCTTGGTGAAGAGCCATGCCTAGCTGATGGCCCCAAAAAAAACAAGCCTACCCGAATCAAATCGAGTAGGCTTTATTCCTAATATAAATATTTTTATTGCTTAACCACCGAAATCATCAAAGGCAATATTCTCTTCTGGAACTCCCAACTCATCAAGTGTCTTGATTACAGACTGATTCATCATTGGAGGTCCGCAGAAGTAGTATTCTATCTCTTCTGGTTCTGGGTGATCCTTCAAGTACTTCTCGTAGGCAACACTCATAATATAGCCTTTGAAGCCGTCTCCTTCTGAATCTATCGTTTCTTTTTCTACCCAATTATCTTCTGGAAGTGGATTATCTAATGCCACGTAGAATTTGAAATTTGGAAACTCTTTTTCAATTTGTCTAAACTCGTCGATGTAGAAAAGTTCTCTTTTTGTTCGTCCACCATACCAGAAAGACACCTTACGATCCGTTGTCTTTAACGTATGGAACAAGTGGAATAAATGAGACCTCAATGGAGCCATTCCAGCACCACCACCGATGTATACCATTTCTTTCTTGGTAGGCTTGATAAAGAACTCACCGTATGGTCCAGAAATAGTTACTTTATCACCTGGCTTACGTGTAAAGACGTAAGAAGAACAAACTCCAGGATTGACACTCATCCAGTTATTAGCGGCTCTATCCCAAGGCGGAGTAGCAATACGAATATTTAGCATCACGATATTCCCTTCTGCAGGGTGATTCGCCATAGAGTAAGCTCTAAATTGCTCTTCCTCATTTACCATCTTCAATGGCCAAAGGTTGAACTTATCCCATTCGGACTTATACTTATCTGCTCCTGCAGGGTCGCTAGGATGAGGTGCTATATCTATTGTTTTGAAATCACAAGTAATCTCTGGTACATCAATCTGGATATATCCACCAGATTCGAAATCAAGTGTCTCTCCATCTGGAAGCTTTACTACAAACTCCTTAATGAAAGAAGCCACACTGTGATTACTAACCACTTCACACTCCCACTTCTTGATACCAAATATTTCTTCTGGAATACGGATTTCCATGTCTTCTCTCACCTTTACTTGGCAAGCCAGACGCAAGCCTTCAGCAGCTTCTTTACGCGTCATGTGGTTCATCTCGGTAGGCAATACGTCTCCCCCACCAGCATCTACGTGGCACTCGCACATCGCGCAAGTTCCCCCTCCACCACAAGCAGAAGGCAAGAAAATACTCTTAGTAGATAGTGCAGAAAGCAAAGTATCTCCAGGTTGTACTTCTATAGGATTATCTTTGTCTCCGTTTACAATGATGTTAACAGCTCCCTGAGGAACCAAACGCTTCCGCGCTGCAATCAACATGACGGAAAGCAATAAGATTATCGATACGAAAACAAGAAGGGCGAGCCCGATTAATTGTATATCCATCTGTATTCTTTTTTCTAATTATTGTTTCTTATAAATTACTTCGCTCCAGCTAATGCAGTTGGATCAATACCCATCAAACTCATAAAGGCAACTCCCATAAGTCCTGTGATGATAAAAGCCATTCCTAAACCTCTCAAAGGAGCAGGGACTGCAGAGTACCTGATTTTTTCTCGGATAGCTGCTAAAGCCAAAATCGCTAAAAACCATCCAAAGCCTCCTCCTAAACCAAAGGCTACTGACTCTGCAAAATTATACTCTCTAGCTACCATAAACAAAGATCCACCCAAGATGGCGCAGTTCACGGTAATCAAGGGTAGAAATATACCCAAGGAGTTATATAAGGAGGGAGAAAACTTCTCTATAACCATCTCCACTAGCTGTACCATAGAGGCGATCACAGCGATAAATAAGATGAATCTCAAGAAAGTAAGATCCATACCAAATATTCCAGTATCACTCAATAAATAAGTTGTAATCAACCAGTTGATTGGCATAGTGAAACCAAGTACAAAAATAACCGCTAGTCCAAGACCAAATGCTGTCTTCACGGACTTAGAAACGGCCAAGAAAGAACACATCCCTAAGAAATAGGCCAAAACCATATTCTCAAAAAATGCTGCCTTTAAAAATATATTAATAAAACTGTCTAGTAATAACATGACTTGTGTTTTCTAATTTTAATAAAGTTGATTTATGATATGTCTACAAGTTTCGGGAACCTTGCACGTTGTACCCAAATCAAAATACCAATGATGAACATCGCCGCTGCAGGCATAACCATCAAGTTATTATTGACATACCATCCAAATAAGAAACTTGTTTCCGTATTGATTAAGTAGTCATTTCCTGCTCCGATAATATTTAAGGCTATAGGTGTACCAGCAAACAAAGTACCTTTTCCGAAAAGCTCTCTGAAGAAAGCAATAATCAAAAGGATAGCTCCATAACCAAGACCATTACCGATACCATCTAGGAATGATTTCCATGGATTATTTGCCATAGCAAATGCTTCTAAACGTCCCATCACGATACAGTTCGTAATAATCAATCCAATGTATACAGATAGTTGTTTGTATACGGTGAAACTAAATGCTTTTAGTGTCAACTCTACTAGCGTCACCAAAAATGCAATGATCACCAACATGACAATCATTCTTACCGCATTAGGGATATACTTTCTCAAAAGTGAAGTCAACAAACTACTGAATGCACAAACGAAAACTACCGCTACTGATATTACCAAAGATGGAAAAATCAATGAGGTAACTGCTAATGCAGAACAAATACCCAATACTTGTACTGTGATTGGGTTGTTCTCGTTTAATGGATCAATGAGCAATTTGCGTTCTTTTTTCCCAAACGCGATGCCTTCTTTTTTCTTTTCTACAACTGCTGTTTCAGCCATTTTTTATTTATTTTATCTACTTATCAGGTAGATTGTGTTTTCTAATTTTTCTTCAAGTACGGTTCGTAATACTTGATTCCTCTCACCATCATTTCCGTTACACCATCTGCGGTCACGGTAGCGCCAGTTAGGCCATCTACATAGTGCATCGGGTCTTTAGCTCCACCCTTACGTGAGGTGATAGACTTGTACATGTCATCTGCAGTATAAATTTTCTTTCCTGCAAATGCTGCTGGAAATTTTGGATTAT
>CAYZUW010000420.1:0-3433 GCA_964481325.1 uncultured Saprospiraceae bacterium | reverse complement strand
TATGAATAGATTGATAAATAAGGCTGATTTCTAACCTTTATTATGTAAATCTATAAAATTTATTAAAACTGATATATATTGCTCCTATGTTAAAATCAAATCTTTTCTTTTTAGTAGTTTTTTTTATCATTAACACTCAACTTCAAGCACAAACCTTTAAAGCTGGCGTAATTCTAGGTGTTACGGCCAGTCAAATAAATGGAGACGATAGCGCTGGATTCAATAAACCAGGTCTTGAAGGGGGGCTTAAAAGCGCTGTCACCATTTCAGAAAAAGTCGATATAAGTCTTGAAATACTCTACAGCCAAAGAGGCGCAAAAGACGAAGCATCGGCAGATGGAGTTGTCCAAAACATTTACCGAACAACATACGTCGCCATTCCAATTATCTACAATTACAAAGACTGGGCAGCAGAAGATTATTACCGATTACATTTTCATGGGGGCTTAAGTTATGGAAGACTCATAAATGCGGAGTTGGATAATGATCAGGATAACACTGCCTTTGTAGATGCGTGGAATCAAAACGACTTCGGTTTCTTAGTAGGAGCTACCTATTTCGTTAATAGTAAATTTGGCTTAACCTTTAGATATAATAGATCTATTTTAAGGCTATATAGGTTTGACCCAAATGATGGATTCACCGGACGTGAGTCTCTATTAGCTTTTAATCTTTCTTTACACGGCACATACATATTTTAATAAAAAAACTAACACACTTTGAAACTTACTTCAGCAATTCTCATCACCCTTTCATGTCTTTTTTTCTCTTGCAATCAACCTATAGAAAATAAGAATGAACCGACTGTCGCTTCTAATGCTCCAGTTACCAGTATAACGCCTAATAACAATCAACAACAGTCAGGTGAAAAATTACCTTCTATTACCCTAGACATTATGCAAAAGCTTTTTGACAAATGTGATTACGTTGATTACTTGTTCTACGAATCCAACTTTAGTATGAGTATGAATAATAAACAAAGTATCCAACAAACCCTCACGCATATTGCAGAACAAGTCCCAGCCATTGACCCAAACTGTAAAAGTATTGGAAGGGTTTTTTATGAGATTGAAGGAAACACAGAGATTGAGGCAGAAATATTCTTTAGTGATAAATGTCAATATTTTGTCTTCATGAAAGGTCAAGAACGAATCTACGCTAACAATATCACTGCGGATGGCGTGACTCACTTTAATAATATTTTTCAACAAGCAAGACAGATGGGCAAGAATTAATGTCCCTTCAATTAATAAGCCTTCATGAACAAAAGATTAGGAGTTATAGATATTGGCACCAATACTTTTCATCTTCTAATTGCAACTTGGGATACAGAAAATCAATCTTTTACTCCACTTGTACGAAAAAGAGTATTTGTAAAACTAGGCACTGCGAACATCGGATTTATTGATGACGCTGCCTACCAAAGGGGTCTCGAAACACTTAAAGTTTTCAAAAAAATAATTGACGAAAATAATTGTCTCCACTGTATTGCTTTTGGCACCTCAGCCATCAGAAATGCAAGTAACGCTAGTACATTTTGCAGTGAAGTAAAACAAAAAATTGGAATAGATATCGTAAGAATATCTGGTCAAAGAGAAGCCGATCTCATTTACAAAGGAATCAAACTAAGTTTTCCGTTCAATGAAAAGCCTAGCATGATTATGGATATCGGTGGAGGAAGTGTAGAATTCATTATCGCCAACGCTGAGCAAGTCTTTTATGCTAAAAGTTTCAAAATTGGTGTCGGGGTACTTGCTCAAAAGTTCCATACAAAAGACCCTATTTCTACCGATAATATAAGTGCTCTGCAAGCCTATTTAGAGACAACTCTTGAACCATTATTTAACAAACTAGATGCCTTTTCCCCTGATACATTTATTGGAGCATCTGGCACCTTCGATGTGCTTGAAAATATATTTCCTAGGACGCCCCTCTCTCCTACCGCAAACGCTATAGATACTAGTGATTTGGATATTTTTAGTAAAAAAGTTATTGCAAAAAATTTAAGCGAAAGAGAAAAAATAACTGGCATTCCTCATACGCGAGCTGACCTTATTGTTGTGGCTTTAATTTTGATTAACTTTGTCTTATCAAAACATAACTTCAATAGGTTAGTTGTTTCCAAATATAGCATGAAAGAAGGCATGCTGGACGAAATGATGAAACCTAAACATTTATAGAAAAAGCAGCCATTGTGCTAAATTAATATGCTAGATACATTACATACACTTTTCACTGCAGAATGGGCTATAAGGGCCTTAATAGCTTCCACCATTGTAGGAGTCACTTGTGGATTGTTAGGTTGTTTTATTGTTCTACGTAACATGGCTTTGATTGGAGATGCCTTAGCACATGCCATATTACCTGGAGTCGTCGTAGCGCTTAGTATCTTTGGAATGAGCACTGTTGGATTCTTTATTGGGTCTGTAGCAGCAGGTCTAATAACAGCCATTATCATTACTTGGATTCAAGGAAATGTTAATACCAAGAATGATGCTGCTATTGGTATTGTATTCACAGCAATGTTTGCTTTAGGTGTTATTGGAATTTCAGCGGCCAACCGAAAACCAGGTGTTCATCTTGACCTTAAAGACTTTTTATTCGGAACTACTCTAGGGATCGGCAATGAAGATATTTATCTATTATTAGGAATAGGAATATATGTCATCATTAGCGTCATCGTTTTTTACCGCTTTTTATTTGCTACTACATTTCAGCCAGTTATTGCAAAGACGATGGGTATCTCAACTCGCATGGTTCATTATTTCTTAATGCTCATTTTATCTTTTGTAATTGTAGCTTCGCTCAAAGCTGTAGGAATTATTCTAGTAGTCGCTATGTTAATCACTCCCGCATCTACGGCACTGCTGCTATCCAATAGATTACAAGTCGTCCTCATTATATCATCGCTTTTAGGATTTTTTTCGGCAGTCACAGGGATGATATTGGCTATACAATACGACACTACACCTGGCCCAATGATGGCCATAGTAGCCGCTTTCTTTTACTTTCTAGCAGTATTTTTCTCTCCAGTAAAAGGGCTTGTTTTCAAGTCTATCCGCAATAGAAAACTGCGCAATAAGATATATCTAGAAGACACCCTCAAACAGGCTTTTCGGCTACAACAAAAAGGAAACCTTACATTCAAAAATCTGCAAGAGCAACTTGGCTACAACACCAATCTTTTAAAAAATAACTTAACCAAAATGGCGAGTAAGGACATTGTCCAACTTTCTCCAGAGCTACAACTTACCCCATCTGGACAAAACCAGGCCAACAAATTGGTTCGTGCGCATAGGTTATGGGAAACCTATTTGGTAAATGAAATGGGTCTCAGTGCAGAACAGATCCACGAAGACGCTGAAAAATACGAGCATTTATTGACAGATGATTTACTAGATGAAGTAGACGCCAAACTTGGATTTCCTAAAGA
>CAYZUW010000419.1:0-3442 GCA_964481325.1 uncultured Saprospiraceae bacterium | reverse complement strand
TTCCCATACCTTTTCTCTATCTGGATTAATTTCAAATATATTTCCGCGACTACCTCCATTGATGAGAAAATTTCCATTGGGTAGGTATTGGACATTAGACAAAAATGGAGATGAAAAATTCTCACCAGGTTCTTGGCCGTAAGACCATTTAACTGTTTCAGGACCAAATGTATTGTCCGCATTTCTAGCATAAGTACTACCATCTTGATTCAAAGGTGGTTCTAAAATTTCTGCAGTAGAAAAATCAGTGCCAGGTCTGCCATTTCCATTATTGTATATTAGGATATTACCTGCTTCAGGCCCTACTTTAAGCCAATGTACTCCATGTTGACCAAATAATTTTTGCTCACCAATTGGGGCACCCTCATAGGCAGATGCATTACCCCATCTGTATAGAATATCTCCACCCATTCCAGCATTTCCACCTGTATGACCTGCCGCTTCTTCCGTAGTAGTGCTATGGTCAATTATCCAAATTTCATCAGAATTTCTCACTGAAATCAATATTTGATCTAACTCATCATTATAGTCAATGGCATTGAAATGATTGTAGTCAAAAGACGCGTGTGAATTGGAGCTATTGATATCTGCTAGATTGATGTCAAACAATTCTGGATGATCACTAATAACGCCATATCCAAGTAGTGAACTATCTCTATCTTGAATGTAGTGGTCTCTGACTCTCCACTCCCATACAATTTCTACGTCATCTAAGCCCACTGGTCTGACTTCTATTATTCTTTCATTCCACGCAAAACCCTGAGGAGCAATTTGGTTAGGTGCTCTTCCTAAAGCGATTAGTTCATCTTCAAATATCAACTCCCAAGTGAGTATTAAAAAATTACCATTCGGCATTATGACAGCATCGTGATGGGATAGTTCTGTTTCCGTATTGAGTTCCCAAGACCAAACGGTATTATCGCCCCAATCAACTAACTCAAGTCCACCAGCATTACTAGCAGATATAAACGGACCTTCTGGATTGACTTTGTAGGTTCGCAGCATCTCACCACTATCTAGAAAGTAAGCTGCTAGACCTGGCAAAGTACCTCTATCCCATTGATTCACAAGTCCTCCACAGTTATCAACCATGTACGCAGAACGACCACTAAATGGGGAAAAGAAAGTATAACCATCTAAGGCTTCGTCTGTGTTGAGAATGGTACCGACAGTACGTGGCTGTGCGAAACAAAGCATTGGGAATGCTACTAAAAAAACTAGGAATTGGAATTTTGCTTTCATGCTTTAAAGTTAGAAAAGCAATTTAGAATTTTGCAAAGGATGTTGAAATTATTGATAATTATTTCAGCTAAAGACAATTGAAATACAAATTCAGAATTGGAATTGTTGCAGTCTCCCTATGATAGTCGAGTGACCTATTCGGCTAAGGCTGGAACACTACACAAACGTGAAATTAAAAAAGAACTTAGTTTATATTTCCTAAACAGATTCTATTCATTGCGAAGACTATGTTTGACACGTATAGGACATCGAGGTTGAAAACCACTAGTGTCCGGTTAAAAAACAGGTCAAGATTAAAAAATCTCGACCTGTTTTCTAACCGGACACTAGTGGGTGACTAAGCACGACAAGGCGGAGCCGCGTTAGGAGCAAGGGGGAGGAGCGAGCACGAAGTAAAGCGGATCACCCGACGCCTCCCGATTTTCTCGGGAAGGCGATGATCCCAAAAAAGAAAAGCTTAAAAATAAAAAAGGCTACCTACTCAGAGAGCAAGTAACCTTAGTGTTTGGATGTTCAATTATATCTTTTAGTCTAAGTGACTAATACATTTCAGTTGCTGCAAAATGGAAGTTAGCTTCAATCATTGCATTATCGTCAGAATCAGATCCATGAACAGCGTTTTCTCCAATGCTAGTTGCATATAGTTTACGCACGGTACCTTCAGCTGCTTCTGCAGGATTTGTAGCTCCAATAAGTGTTCTGAAATCTTCAACTGCGTTATTCTTTTCTAAAACGGCAGCGATAATAGGTCCAGAAGACATGAAGTCTACTAACTCACCGTAAAATGGTCTTTCTTTATGCACAGCATAGAATTCTCCCGCTTTTTCCTTGCTCAATTGTGTATATTTAAGGGCTACGATCTTAAATCCGCCTTTATTAATGTGTGCTAGAATTGCACCAATGTGCCCATTTCTTACAGCACCAGGCTTAATCATTGTAAAGGTTCTATTTCCTGCCATCGTTATTTCTAGATTTAGATTATTATGTAATTTGGCGCAAATGTAACAAAATATCATATTCAATACAGAATCATAATGAACTAATTTAAAAGTCGTTAGATGAAAGGTTTTGAATTTATCTAAGTATTCCAGTCAAAAAGTACATATAAATAAAATGAATATAAGTAATTTGCAGGCTCAATGAGTTAGAAGCAGAGAATGAAGAACTTTAAAAAACTACAATCATTTCTTGAGACCCCAAGAGATATCTTAATCACATCGCATAGAAATCCAGACGGTGATGCTGTTGGAAGTTCATTGGCCTTGATGCATTTCTTAAAATCAAAGTTCCATACGGTGTATGTTTCGTTGCCGTCTACTTATCCAGATAATTTTGCTTGGATGGAAGGAAGCGAAGATATTTTGATCTATGACTCCAAGGTAAAGCGAGTAAATAAAATTATAGATAATGTAGACTTGGTATTTGCACTGGACTATAATGGTCTGGATCGGATAGACAAAATGGGAGAGTACATTGCGAAGTCTGGAGTCCCAGTCGCTATGATAGATCATCACCTGGATCCTAAGGATTTTAGTGAGTATACCTTATCTGACCCTTCAGCTAGTAGTACCTGCGAGTTGATATATGATTTTATAAAGAAATTGGACAAGAAGAGTCCTTTAGATGTCAAAGTGGGAGAATATATCTATACAGGTATTTTAACCGATACGGGTTCTTTTCGACATGCCATTTCTGCAAAGTTATTTAAGATCTGCGCAAAACTATTGGAGAGCGGGGTAGATGCCGCTAAGGTGCAGATGTTGGTTTTTAATAGCCTACCTGAAAAGAACCTACGTTTGCTTGGTTACTGCCTGAATAAAAGAATGGAAATTCTACCTGATATCAAGGTGGGAATCATCACTTTAACCAAAAAGGACTACGAAGATTTTGACATTCAAAGAGGAGATACTGAGGGCATTGTAAATTATTTATTGATGCTCAAAGATGTAAAAATTGCAGCTTTTGTAACGGAACAACCCAAAATAGTCAAGCTTTCTTTACGATCTAAAGAAAATTATGCAGTCAATGAGATCGCCTCTACGCACTTCAAAGGAGGGGGACATAAAAACGCGGCTGGCGGAGCGTCTTTTTCAGGGTTAAAAACCACCGTAAATAAACTCAAAAAAATTCTTACCGAAACCTATGGTGGATAGCTTTATCCCTTTTAAGTAGCTTCAATTTAGCATATTGCATTCTATGC
>CAYZUW010000418.1:0-3444 GCA_964481325.1 uncultured Saprospiraceae bacterium | reverse complement strand
TTGACTTTTTCATTACACTAAGGTTTTAGTGTATCGCTATTTCAGGACGTGACAACACTAACATAAAAAAAGCTGCTAGCCTGAACGGGCTAGCAGCTTTTTTTATTTCTATATCTTTTTTTTAATTTCGAATCAAAATATAAAATATGAGCGAAGCGATAAGACAATTGGAACCAAAATCTCTGTGGAACTATTTTTCAGATCTAAATGCAGTTCCTAGAGCAAGCAAAAAAGAAGAACAAGTTATTCAATTCATGATGGACTTTGGTTTAAGTCTTGGACTGAACACAAGCAAAGATCATATAGGAAATGTGATTATCAAAAAACCCGCTACTGTAGGCTATGAAAATAGGCAAACCATTGCTCTTCAAAGTCATCTTGATATGGTACACCAAAAAAATGAAGCCACTCAATTTGATTTCGCTACAGAAGGCATCAAAATGATTATTGATGGAGATTGGGTCAAAGCAGAAGGTACTACTCTAGGAGCGGATAACGGGATTGGCGTAGCAACTATTATGGCACTACTCGCATCAGATAACATTCCCCACCCTCCTCTTGAGGCATTATTCACTATAGATGAAGAAACGGGAATGACTGGTGCACTAGAATTAAAAGGTGGATTGCTTGATGCAGCTATCATGCTTAATCTAGATACTGAAGACGATGATGAATTAACAATCGGTTGTGCTGGAGGCGTTGACATCACTGCAAGTGGCACCTATATCTTAGAGTCTGCAAAAAAAGGAGCACTATCTTACAAACTAAGTGTCAAAGGTTTGACGGGTGGTCATTCTGGAATGGACATTCATAAAGGGAGAGGAAACGCGAATAAAATTATGAATCGCATACTCTCACTACTCTTAGACAAAGTACCTTTTCAAATAGCAAGTATTGACGGAGGTGGTCTCAGAAACGCTATTCCTAGAGAATCAAAAGCTGTCATATATTTGGATCAAGCAGATACTTCCACTGCCGAAATGCTTATTTCGCAATATGGCGAAAATATTGTAAATGAACATAACACTACTGATCCTGGAGTAGAAATTATTTTTGAAGCCATTTCTTCAGATCTAAAAGTTCTACAGAATGCCTTTCAAAGTACACTCCTTAAAGCGGTCTACGCTTGCCCGAATGGCATTTACAGAATGAGTCCAGATATAGATTCACTAGTGCAAACGTCAAACAATCTTGCCCGTGTCCTCGTCAGTGATGGCAAGTATGAAATACTTTGCTTGACGCGCTCATCCGTCAATTCAGAAAAAGAAGATTTGGCAAAAGCTATCCAAAGTACATTTGAACTATTAGGTGCTAAAGTAAGTAATGGCGGAGCTTATCCTGGATGGACTCCTAAACCAGATGCAGCTATCGTTAAGTTGATGTCGGATTTATATAAGAATCGTTTTGATTCAGAGCCAAATGTGAACGCTTGTCATGCCGGATTGGAATGTGGTATCCTGGGTCAGAATTATCCAGATATGGATATGATTTCTTTTGGACCTAATATTCGTGGCGCGCACTCACCAGATGAAAAAGTACAAATCAGCTCAGTCCAAAAATTCTGGGGTTTTCTTTTAGAGACTTTACAGAATACTCCTTTAAAAAACTAGTAAACTAATAATGTCATGAAGTATTTTACATCTATTATAGCACTTTGTGTTTTGGCAAGTTGCACACCAAAAATTAATATAGACAAGCCTATCTCAACAGAAGAAGAACAAATAATGAAGGATTTGATTCAAGGGGTATTCGATGATATTTGGTCTGTTAAAGATCCAAGCAAATTGTTAAACTACCATACTTCAGACTTTATTATTTTGGAGCATGGTGAAGTTTGGGACAATAATCGAATTAAAGGCTGGATGGCAGGCAGGCTTGAGCAGGGCAGCCTTCCTCGAAGAGTCAATCGTATGGAATACATCTCAATAGATAAATATGGTCCTAGTATCCAAGCACCCTATCACAACTACGCAGAATTTTACCGAGCAGATACCTTAGCTTTTGAAGCTTCTTGGTTAGAAAGTGCAGTTGCTGTTCCTACCGAAAATGGTTGGAGACTAAAGATGATGCACTCTACGAGAATGCCGAAGAAAGAAAATTGAATAGAAAATTAGTGCACTAGTTTAAAAGTAAGATTATAGGGAGATTACGAAAACGTTAATCTCCCTATTTTATTTGAATTGCATCTTTGAGTACACTCCGAAAAATCATGAAAACCTAAAATGTCTCTTTTGGTGATATTTTCCCTTTTTTTTGAAATCAACTAGTTTCTGGAGTGAACTCATCTTTTTATTTTAAATAGGTTGTTCAGACAAAAATTTCTCCGTTTTAGCACTCTCTACTTTGGATAGAAATTTTTTTGCTTCATGTCTATCTCTTACCACTTTGGCTAAAGTAAAACAAGAAGAAATACTAAACACATAACACACTCCTACAAAGACAGCCATCGAAAGACTAATCTCTAATAAGGAAAGGGCAAAAATCATTGCAATAACCGACAGCACAAAAGATATGCAAGCCATATTGAAAAATGATTTTGAATTCGAATTTTCATAGATGTAACTATTCATAACTGAATGATATTTTGATCAAAGAATAAGAGTTCAGCTTTAATACCTTTTACGTTTAAAACCTCACTTGTTTAAATTTTCTTTGATTAATTAAGAAATAAAAAATACCTCTTACAAACTCAAGATGAACTCCATCCAGTATATGTGTTTAATTCCTATTCGATAAACGGCGTTAAAAAACCGATAGGAAGCCGACTCTTTTATACCTATGGTTAAAGGACTAAATTTTCATAGTTCTATCAAATCTTTTACCTTAGCGTTTAAGATATAAGATATATTAAGTTATGAAATACGAATGCCGTACGCTCATAAATCTTCCTATAGACAAAGTATCCCTCCTTTGGGCTGACGAAAATCACTTCAAAGAATGGCAAGATGGATTTCAAAGTATTGAATTATTGAGTGGAATAGCCAATAAAAAAGGTGCCAAGTCAAAAATAGTATTAGATGGAGAGCACTATATAGAACTTATAGAAACTATCCTTATTAGTGACCTGCCCAAAGAAAAGAAAGCCTTATATGAGCATAAGCACATGACTAATACGCAACATACTAAGTTCGTAGAAAAAGGAGCTACACAAACAGAATTTATCTCTGAAGTAGAATACACTCAATTCAATGGTTTCATGATAAAAATAATGGCGAAACTATTCCCAGGAAAATTTAAAGCGCAGAGTCAGAAATGGATGGACCAGTTTAAAGTATTTGCAGAATCTAAATTGTGAATTATTTCTTACTTTTTGCAAACGATATATGATACTGCTTAACTAGTCGAAAAGCGAGAGGGATAGAAAGGGCGACGACGTTAGGAGGCGGTCACTGGTATTCTTGCCTGAAGCGATAGCGAAAGAAAAGAATACAAGGGACGGTAGCG